>JANXEK010000024.1 GCA_025058595.1 Candidatus Bathyarchaeota archaeon | reverse complement strand
CTCTGAACTATCTCGTAGGTTTGGTGGTTAGGAGGAGTGGGGGTAGAGCTGATCCTAGGGAGATCTATAAGATCCTATCTAAGAAGGTTAAAGAGTATAGGAGGGGAGGGGTGTAAGCTAGAATCGGCTAACCTTCTACACTCATGACCCGGGTAAACGTTAATCTTTAAGATCCTAGGATATCTAGGTTTAGGGTTATGGGCTGGTTTCTTCTAAGACCTGATGCTTTCAAGGTTTTAAGCGATGAGAGAGCTAGAAGGAGTCTAGGTAGATACTTCGGTATACTGGACGGTAGATATTATCCTAAGTTTATGGTGGCTTCCAGGATATCTGTAGATTTCTCGAGCGATGATTCCCTCAGAAATCTATGGGATACACATAGGGATGCTCTTAGAGAGTATACGGAGGTGGAAGGTAGGCTAGATTCAGGAGGGGCTAGGTTTAATGATCTACCGATCCCAGAACGTTCCCTCCTAGATCTTAAAGCTGTTATGGTTCGTAGGCTTCTAGAGGAATGCTGCTTCTGCGAGAGGAGGTGTAGGGTTAATAGAGCTAAGGGTGAGCTAGGCTTCTGCGGGTGTGGGGATGTATTCCTTCTATCATCGGCTTTTCACCATCTAGGTGAGGAGCCTGAGCTTGTACCGAGTGGTACCGTATTCTCTATAGGATGCAACCTTGTATGCTTACACTGTCAGAATTGGACTATATCCCAAAGGTATGAAGCTGGAGACCCGTTAACCGTTAGAGAATTAGCTCGTATAGTCGAGAAGCTTAGGAGGGAGGGTTGTAGGAACTGTAATATGGTCGGTGGTGATCCTACGCCATGGCTCCACGTATGGATAGATACGTTCAGGTACGTTAAAGCAGCGATACCTACCGTCTGGAATAGTAACAGCTACTACAGCGTGGAGACAGCTGAGCTTCTGAAGGGGTTCATAGACGTCTATCTACTAGACTTTAAGTATGGCAACGATAGGTGCGCTGAGAGGATATCATCCGCGCCTAGATACGTAGAGGTTTGTAGGAGGAATCACTTAGAAGCTTTGAGTAGCGGAGAGCTTATAGTAAGGATACTGCTCCTACCAGAGCATATAGATTGCTGCGCTAAGCCTATCCTCGAATGGATAGCTGAAAACCTCGGCACATGGGTTAGGGTAAACATAATGGATCAATATACGCCCCACTGGAGAGCCTACGAGATACCTGAGCTTAGAAGGAGGCTATATAGAGAGGAGTATGAGGAAGCTATACGCTACGCTAGTAAGCTAGGCTTCATAAACCTAGTCCCACCCTAAATGATCTAGGATTCTCCGGGCTTCTCCCTAACCCATAAAGCCCCCTTCTCAGGATACTTTGAAGGAAACCTGACGTACATCCTAGCTTTCAAAGGCTTCTCGTATACCCTCTTATAGACTCCATCTACCGCTACTAGATGCTCTACTTCGATCTGGATGCCGCTATAAGCTTCATATGATGCGTAGTGGAGCTGGAAACAGCAGGGTCTAGGCATAGAGACTACACGTTTAAGCTTCAACCCATACGCGAGGAATCTACGGAGTGAGGATTCGATAGATTCGTAGCTCTCCACCTCCGGGCATGCAGATAGCGCTAGATCCACCTCGTTTAGAAGCTTGACGTGAAGCTCTGGATACGTTAACGTAAAGCAATCGGCTACTATAGCGAATTGGCTCGCACCCTTTATGAGTTGGTCATCGATCCTAGCTAGAGTTAAACGCCAACATCTAACCCAGTCTGCTTCAGTCATCTTAGATCCCGTTAACCCGTCCACCTCTAGCCTTCCCTATAATCTCCCTACATTTATCTGCGTACTTGCACCATTCGAGACATGAGAGACGCTGCCTACGAACAGCTACAGCTCCGCAGCTACTACAGGTAGCCTCATCCTCATCGCTCCATATCTCTATCTCCGAACCGCAGTTAGGGCATTCTATATACTCGGGTATAGGTCTTATGAGGTTAGCTATACCTGGGCATGATTTCCAATCCCTAGATCGTGTATACATACACGGCATTCTATCCGGTATAACGATGCTATAAGGTTTTCCTCTAGTTTAAGTCTGGTAGCAAAGGCGCTCTAAGATCAACCTGAAACTTTACTAGACATCAGGGCTTCTCAAGATCATGGGTCGAGTATAGTTGGGGGTATAAATGCGCTATAGCAGATCTAGGCGTCTTCGTTCCAGATCCATGTACAGCTATATGTGTTTGGAGTGTAGGGGGAGAGCTACGTATCATCTAAGATATAGGGTACAGCGATACCGGCGAAGCTCCTCCATAGATCTGGGAAGGCCCTATGCCTGGTAGGATCGTCTACTAGTAGGTGGGATACAGCTACGTTGAAGATCGGGTTACCTGGATCTCATCGTGTTTAGGCTACTATATCTGGGAGGTAGCCTACTGGGTTATGGTTAGCGATAACGATGTGGGGGATCGCTACGGTATAGCTTTCGTAGAGTACTCTATATAGTAGCCTTCGGAGCGTGCGCTATACGGTTCCGAAGGATGTAAAGAAGATCGTGAACTGTGTTAGCGGGGTTCTATCGGTGAACCCCATCTCATCTTACCCCCATAGATTTCTATGTAGATGTATATCTCGGCGTATATCCTCCATCCCTAAACGATATGCTGGAAGCCATCAAAGCCTCCATACTAGGCTTCAAACCTAAGCTTCCAGATTATCTTATCTATTCGGATGTAAGTTGAACGGGAATGAGTATCTACCCGTGAGAGGAGGGACTTCGCGTGGGCTCCATCGTCAGGGCTAGGTTAACGGTGCCTGATTGGATGGTATGCGTAGAGGCGTGGAGGGGTGTATCGACCGATCTACCACCGTTATTACTAATCTATCGTTCGTGTAACGTAAGATTTTTATTTGACAAACAGCTTCCCATAACGGTGTTATGGGAAGGGTTGGGTTAACACCTATAAGCGAAGTTAAACAGCCGGTAGCTGTAGATATCAGGTACATAGTACCTATCTACTCGGAGTTGCTGAGGAGGGGTATCGTAGATAAGCCTATAGCTATGGAGGAGGAGTCTAGGGTCGCTCTCTCAGGCTTCGATCTACTAGAAGCTTTGAATCTCCTAGGCGTGGATATGGCTCCGACTATAGCTTTGGATAGAAGCGAATTCGAGGTGATATCTACCTGCGGTAGGCCTATCAGCTTGGATGATATAGTAGAGGCTGGTTTAGGGGGATCTAAGCTAGGGTATGGATGCTTCCAGGTGAAGTTACACCTCCGCGAGTTACCGTGCATAAACGTGGATCTAGACTCTCTCGGATTCTCTAACGATTATAAGCGTAGAGGTAATCTCAGAGTTTACGGTGATACCTTAGAGCTACTGTATGAGGGTTGGCCTACCCCTCTGGTTAAGCTGAGATCCTTCTCATCGGATGGTAGGATCGTACTAGCTAAGCTTGAAGGTTTCAACCCTTTCAGTAACAGTATCAAGG
The DNA here is from genome assembly GCA_025058595.1 of Candidatus Bathyarchaeota archaeon. Taxonomy (GTDB): domain Archaea; phylum Thermoproteota; class CALKCG01; order B24; family DRYS01; genus DRYS01. The sequence continues at coordinate 17,181 of JANXEK010000024.1, read as the reverse complement.
ATAGGGTAGGATGGGCTATGATCATGGAGGCGCTAGGTAGGGGGGGTTTAAGGGAGGTTATATACGAGGCTACATCATCTAATACCGGTATAGCGTTAGCATCTATAGGCGCTATACTGGGATTGAGGAGTAGATTCTTCATACCTAGGAATATCCAGAGGGTTAGCGATGTATATCTGAAGATTCTCGGTGCAGAGGTTGAGAGGATGCCTGTAAATCTAACGGTGGAAGCTATCTCGGAGGTTGAATCTAGAGCCAGGATGGATGGAGCTACCCATCTAAACCAGTTCGAGAACGATGCTAACTTCAAAGTTCATTTGAAGTATACTGCTAGGGAGCTCGATCTTCAACTCAGAGAGTTTGGGGTGAAACCAGATTACATCGTAGGTGGGCTAGGAACTTCAGGTCATATGAGCGCTATCTCCCTATACTTTAAAAGCAGGTATGGCCGCGACGTGAAGATAGTAGGGGTTCAACCTACTCGAGACGACGTTATACCGGGTATACGGAGGATAGAGACGGGTATGAGATGGGTGCATTGGGTCGAATTCGATCGTATAATCGATGTGAAGTGTAGCGAAGCGATTGAAGGCTGTATAGAAGTTGCTAGAAGGGAGGGTCTACTCATAGGGTTAAGCTCTGGAGCGGTATTCCATGCTTTTAAGGAGATAGCCGGTGAGGATGGTGTATACGTATTGATATTCCCGGATACAGGCTATAAGTATGGAGAACAGTTTGAGGGATATTTGAAGTAAGCTACATGAAGAACCCTAGCGGCTCTTCTCTACGAACACCATCTTCCAAGCGGGTTTCTCTATCCGTTTCGGGTTTATCATCCAGCAGGATCTTCCACGCTGTTCGCTTCTCCGTAAACTTCCTCTTCATTCTATCCGGAAGCCTGGATGCAGCTCGTTCGATGACGGTAGGATCGACGCTGAGGATTCATATATGGAGGCTTGTAGGTGTAGGGTGAGGATATGCTATTCGTACCTAGCCGTGAAGCTAAGCTTTCTTATGGGTGATACCTCTCGATATGTAGAATACTGCTAAACCGAAGAGGTATCCTATAGCTAGATCGTATAGCATGGATATTAGACCTACCGATACTACGAATATAAGTTCGAATCCTCTAAGATCCACGACGGGTTTACATAGTTCTATGGATGCGAAGAGTATCATCACCCCTACGACTGCTAGAGGATATTCAGCGAATATCCCTATAAGGGGTTTAGCGAATAACAGCGCTAATACTAGCTCGAATATACCCTCCATCACCATAGCCCCTCCGGTTCTAGCCCCGAAGAAGTATTGGGATGCAAACCCTCCGGCTCCGTGACACATCGGCGCTCCGCCGATTAACGATGAAAAGATGTTTAGCGCCCCCATATTCAAAGCTAGATCCTTCTCCCTCAACCTATTTTCAGGAAACTTCTCTTTTATAGCGAGGTGTGTAGCTAGGATCGCGTTGGAGAACGTCAATAGTATCTGGGAGAATACGACAGTCGCTATTCTGAACGTGATATCGGATATCGATGGAAGATATATAGTCGGAGGCTGGAAGCCTGTGCTAAACTCTAAGCGTCCATCAGCTATAGAGGAGCGTAGAGCTAGAATGACGCCTAAGCAGAATACGGCTAACGCAGACGGTACGATCCTAAACTTGGAAAGTATAGCTATCAAAGCTATACAGGATAGGGCTAACGGTATATCGGCTACGATAGAGTTTAACGATTCCCTTATCAGGATTAACGCAAGCCCGAATTGTACGCCTCGGATCACCGGTGTAGGAGTTATACGTGCTAGAAGATCGACTAAACCTGATAGGCTTAGTATGAGCCATACTATACCTGTTATCAGACCTGATATGTATACGTATTGCGGCTTCCACCTCTCGGATAGAGCCGCGGTAGCTATAGCTTTCTTAGGCTCGACGGGGAGTGGAAGCCTATAGATCAGACCTAGAGCTATATTCGTTATACCCATAGCTAGGAATATGCTCGTAGGATTAAGCCTCAATACGACTATATAGCCTAGTATAAACGGGTTTATAGGGCCAAAATCTCCTAGGGAACCTGAAAATTCCCTTAAACTAAATTCTAACCCCTTCACTTTAACCATACCGATGTCAACCCTCTACGTTAGGATATACGTCTAGCTATACAGTTAACGTTAAGCTTAGCTCCATATAACTAATAAGTTATTCCCTGGCTAGCTCGATACCTACGTAATCGTAGGGGGAGAAGCTTACTGGGGTGCATCTAGAAGATTCGAGGGGTTGCTGGGTTTGAGATCTACAGATCAGGACTACCTCGATGGCGTAGATATGGATTTAGATAAAGTTGAATAACGTGTAGGAAGCTAGGAAGAGTATCCCTGCTACCATGAATAGATGGTTGAAGCTGTATTGAGCTATGATCAACCCCCCTATCACCATGCTAGTTATGCTCCCGATCTTAGTTACGCATGCGTATAACCCCATCCACCCCTCAGGTAGTATCTCCATCCTTACTATCCTACTGGATAGAGCGAATAACGTGTAGAATACCCCTATCGCTATCAGTATTATCGTATCTAGGATCGATGCAGCTATATGAGGTAGGTAGCTGCATGGTATAAACGTGAATACTAAGAAAGCTCTGATGATAGCTGAATTTTTTAGTCCTTCATGACTTCTATAAGCTCTGCATACCCCTCTGAATACTATGTAGCCTAGTATGGATCCAACCTCGTTTAGCAATAGTATTATGAACGCTACGCTTTGCGGTACACCTAATACCCCGCATAAATATATCGTTATGAACGTGAATACCATATCGGTAGCCATGGTGAAAGCTAGTACGCCTGCTACGAAGAATGCCATGCTTCTAGATGGATCGATTGCGATCTTTAGATGAGTATACCCCGATACATATCCGCCATACAGATCCTGGTACTCTAGTATCATCGATAGCTTCTCTACGTTGCTTACGCTTCGTTCGAGATGCACGATCTTCCTCTCCACCATAAATATAGGATCTTCTATGAGTATCAGCGAAGCTATAGACGATGATAACGCTAGATATCCGCATAGGTATATGAGTGATGTATGCTCGTAGAGCGATAGTAGTAGAGCTCCGATAGCTAACCCAGCTAGATCGCCGATCTCCGATATGATACCGTAAGATCTAGCTTCTTCACTCCATTCATCCCTACTACTTCCTTCAGCCATCAGTATATCCTCGATCGGAGGTATAGCCGATCCGAAGAACCCTACGAGCATGCTCAGAAATACCAGGTCGAATAGGGTTTTAGCTCCGGTGAAGAGTATCATGAACGTAGAGTACATGACGATAGATGATACCGTTATAAACCTACACTTCCTAGTCTTATCGGCTAGGTAGCCCCAGATGAAAGATCCGGGGATATGCGTTAACCCCGTAGACGCTGCGACTATAGCTACATCTACCGCGCCTCTACCTAGGCTATACGCTACGTATAGCGGTAGGAGGTTGCTGAATAGTATAGCCGCTATTTTACGGGGGAATAGGGCGAAATACCATGCCCTCATCGCCTAGTCGAATTGTATTAGCGAGTTGAAGATCTAGCCTTATAACGGTTTAACACTACAATGATAGCAATATCTGCAGATGATTTACCGTTAAATAGATCCCTACTAAACCCCTCTATAGCGGTACCCTGAAATCCTCCTTAATCCTGGTTAAACATATGTGGGTTATAGTTCTATCTACATGAGGCATAGCTAGTATCTTTTTTACGAAAGCGCTGAGCTCCCGTCTATTCCTGAATCTAGCTACTATGATAGCATCTGTCTCGCCGGTTATATCGTAGACGCATATGACGGATGGATCCGACGCTATCTCCTTCTCCACCTCTATAAGGTAACCCCTAGATACTACGACCTCTATCACCGCCGTTATATCGTAACCTACAAGCTCAGGGTTTACTATCGCCGTATAACTCTCTATAACGCTGTTCTCTTCTAAAGCTTTAACCCTAGATATAACCGCGGTAGTCGATAACCCTACCTTCCTAGCTAGCTCCCTGTAGGATATCCTAGCATCCTTCTGCAGCTCTCTCAGGATCTTAACATCGTACTCGTCTAGCTTAACCGTATCCCTCATACATGCACACCTATATGCGGTAGGATGATAGCTAGATATCGTAGATGCTATTCGAGAAGATAAACTATATTCATATTCTAAGCCGCCTCTAGATCTAGAGGTGGGTAGCTAAATCGGGCTGCATAGGTGATAGGTATGCTTGAGATATGGGATTCAGTAGTAGTTGGTGCTGGTCCAGCTGGGCTTACAGCCGGTATATACCTCTCTAGACTCGGGTTTAAAGCTTTAATACTCGACGCTGGTAGAGCTGGTGGGAGGCTTAGATCTGCTAGACTGATAGAGAACTATCCTGGGTTCCCCGATGGCGTGGAGGGCTCGGTTTTAGCCGATAGGTTCATCGATCATGCACGGAGGTTTGGAGCAGATATCAGGGAATATGAAGAGGTAACCGCTCTACAGCTAGATACATCGCCTAAACTCTTAGCCACCCGTAAAGGTAGCCTATACCAGGGTCGCACGGTTATACTAGCTATAGGTGCTCCCAGGATGATGTACAGTATAGAGGGGGAGGAACGACTACTAGGTAGAGGCGTATCTTACTGCGCCGTATGTGATGGACCGTTATACCGCGGTATGGATGTAGCCGTAGTAGGCTCCGGTATGGAGGCCTTAGAGGATGCTACACTCCTCTCCAAGCTTGCTAGAAAAGTCTACATCCTAGCATCTAAGCCTAGCCGCGAACTGGTGGAAGCTAGCTTTCAGGATAACGTCGAGGTATACGCGGGAGCCGAGGTTAAAGGTATAATCGGCTTGGAGAAGGTTGAATCGATAAAGTTTACGTATATGGATCGCGACCTCGAACTACCTGTATCCGCTGTATTCCTAGCCCTAGGCATCCTACCCCCATCTAAACTTCTGAGATCCACATCTATCGAATTAACCCCTGATGGCTTCATAAAGGTAGATTCAGGACAGGCTACCAGTATCGAAGGAGTATATGCAGCCGGGGATTGCGTAGGTATAGGCTTCCAGGTTGCCGTAGCTGTGGGTCAAGCAGCCGTAGCGGCGTTATCGGCTTCAAGGTACCTCGAAAAGGTTGGGGCCAAGTAATATTTAAAGCTATCAGTATAGCAGTTAATCTTTGAGCGGCTCTGATGATTCAGAGTTATAGGGTATCTATGCCCTTAAGGCGTTAGGCTGAGCCGCTCAAAGCTATCTCCCCAGTATATTTTGTAAGGGATAGATTTTTACCCTATCTAATTCGCACTTCACCTCAGACAGATTATAGATCCTACCGGTGGGTGCCTCTATGTTCGACGTAAGATGCGGTATAGTCGGATGCGGTGTGGTCGCTCATAACAAGTATATACCTGCCGTTAAGAGGTACGGTATACTGGAGGCTGTATGCGATATACGTGAGGTGAGAGCTCGGAGGACAGCTGAGGTTTGGGGTGCTAGATCATACTTTACAGATCTCATAGATATGCTGGAGAAGGCTGATTTAGATGTCGTATTCATCTTGACGGGTATGGATATGCATGCCGATCATGTTATCGAAGCGGCTAGGATGGGTAAGCATATACTCGTCCAGAAGCCTCTAGCTACGAGCCTAGATAAGCTTAGGGAGGTTATCGAAACCGTCGAGAGAGCTAAAGTTAAAGTTCTGGTCGAGCCTAGCGTACATTTAAACCCTATATACTCGAGAGCTTTGAATCTACTCGGTGATATAGGTTCTCCATACTGGTTTATGGCGGGCTTCGGTCGTCATCCACCTAGCTGGGGTGAACATACATTCTTCTCTAGAGGTGGTGGGGGGCCTTTATTCGATCTAGGCGTATACGAGGTTTCGCTGCTAACCTTCCTCCTAGGTCCTGCTATGAGGGTTACGGCTATGGGTAGGATATCGATATCAGAGTTAGACCTCATCGATGATGAGTATCTTAACCATCATCTACCGGAATCTGTATCGAAGAATGTATGGGAGATTATAGCTTCAGCACCTAGGACGCGTAGGATAAAGGTTGAAGTGGAGGATAATATAATGGTTTTAATGGAGATGGTTAGGGGGACCGTAGGCGTAGTTATATCGAACTATGTTACTCCTAGAGAGTTTAGCCGTCCCTCTAGAGCTGAGATATACGGATCGAATGGGTTCATAGATATACCTGTCCATTCAAGTCGTAACCCTGTGATATCGGGAGCTGTTAAAACTCGAGATGGGGTGAAACCTATATCTGTAGATGGAGCTAGCTTAGGTTTAACAGAGCATAACGGATGGTTCTCGTGGGATTACTACGAAGCCTCCGTGAAGCATCTACTCGAATGTATAGTAGAGGATAGGGAGCCTCTACCAAATATATACTGGGGTGCGCATGTAAGCGAGATACTGATAAAATCTATAGAATCCATAAGGTCTGGTAGATCGATGGATATAACGCTTAGATTCTAGGTATCCGATATCGATGGGGGTTGCTGTATCATTAGGCTTTCATCTAGATCTATGAAGCTGGTATACATCATACTGTGGCTCTCCATCATATGCGTATCATCGGTGATCCCTATAGATGGCGATGATATACATGGCCTACTGGATCTAGGACATATCGCCGTATACATAGTAGAAACTATACTCTGGGCTTGGTTCTTCGATTTCAGGTATCGATTCATAGCCGTCTCGGTAGCATCTTCACCGCTAACAGAGCTTCTACAGCTTGCGACACCTTGGAGGAATCCATGCATGATAGATGTACTCAACAACCTGGTAGGTGTAGCGTTAGGTGTTACGGTAGTATTAACCTTATGGGTTTATCGTAGATTCAAGGTATCTCTATGAAGCCTCTATCCCCATCCACCTTAACCTTACATCCATTTTTCACCATGCTAAATATATCAGCTTCAGGTCTATCTACGACAGGTAGCCTACCGCCGTAGAATACTTCTACCGATAACGGTCCGGATAGCAGTATGAAATCCGTCTTCAAGTTGACGATAGCTGCGGGAGCCTTCCCCCTTCTATAGGCTTCGACTATAACTCCTCCACTACCCGTCGACCCCCTACCATACGGGAAGATCAGGATCTTCCCAGCTACACATCTACCATACCACTCATGATGTACATCGGTGACTAAACCTGTATGGGGATCTAATTCGCCCCAGAAGCCGAAAGGCTGCATAGAAACTAGAGCTTCACCTACCGCTACCCCTCTAGTTAAGCTTCTACACCTAACCCTCACACCGCTCATATAGGTATCCTCCCCTCTACAGCCGCTTCGATACACTCCTCTAAACTACCGTAGAATACATCTGTCCTAGCTTGCATAGGGGCGTAGTGAGCTGTTTTAGCTGAATCTGTAGCCATAACGTTGAACCCCCTCGTATAGGTTGGAGCATTCATAGCGCAAGATCCAACCATAAACTTAACACCCGCCCTCTCTAGAACCTCTCTATACCCCATCCTACATGCAAGCGTATACGTAAGATTATCCGTAGCAAGCCATAACTCCACGTTAGGGTGAACCCTCCTACCTCTAAACATATCTACCACTACACCTATTTGGTCTATAGAGTAGTGTGGACACCCGATGAATACGAGATCGACCACCCCATCCCCGGCTGTAGATAGCTCTAGATAGGCTTTTCTAAGCTCCTCCAACCCGATCTCTACCCTATCCTCAGGTTTATCCCCTCCTAAAGCTTCCTCTAGGCTTCTAGCTTCAGGTGTCACGCCTAAAACATGGTATAACGCTACAGATCCTGATGAAGCGGCTGCGGCTCCCATAACCCTAAGCATCTTCTTCGAAACAGTATGGGGGATCCCGTCGATCACAGGTATACCCCCAGCCGATACACAACCTATAGCGTAGCCTAGAGCCCCGTAATCTTTAGCGGTCATCTTAGATGCATCCAACCCTTTAAGCTTTACCAGGATCGTTCCCCTCCTATTCTCAGGTATGTGAAGATCTATCATAGGTATACGCCCGGTTATAGCTGCACATAACTCTATGTAGGAGGCATACCTATTAGTCCTAGCTCCCACGATAGAGTTCGCGTAGGATACACAGTTAGATTCACCCCAAGCTATATGCTCACCATATCTTGGTACGTTGGTATTCCAGTATGGTATACACGTCCAGTTATCCAATCCGCCCATAGCTCTATACAGCTCGCATAGCTTCGACTGCTTCTCAACCCATTCATCTGGGAAACGAAACTTCTCCGTATCCTCTAGAGGTATCGAAGCCGTGCATAGAGTAGTAGGAACCACGAACCTAGCACCTAGCTTAAGGAATACCTCTGCGATCTCTAACCCGCTATCGTAGACTACATTGTATACGCATGATACTAGATGACATGAAGATACCTCGACCATATGTTTCGCTCCATAGGCATCTCCGAGTTTAACTAGAAGCTCCATAGCTTTATCGACCGCTTCACCCCTCTCCCCATCCAGTATACGCTCCTCCTCCCTAGTAAGGTACATATGGCATCAAAGATGTAGTAATCCTAGATTAACCTTTTATCCTTTAGGGATAGATCAGCTTGCTATCGGAGGTTTAATATCGTGTGGAGGGGTATCGGTGTAGTATTCGAAGATAAAGGTGTAGTATCGTTAGAGGAGTATGAAATCGGAAGCCTCGAACCTGGGCGTCTCCTCGTGAAAACCTTCTACACACTTATAAGCCCAGGTACTGAGACAGCCTTCCTATTAGGTCTACCTAATACCCCATCGGTATACCCGCAGTACCCGGGATATAGCAACGTAGGTGTAGTCGAGGATCTAGCTGAGGATGTGGAATTATTCAAAGTAGGGGATATAGTGGCTTCACCATCTAGGCATGCTAGCATCGTAAACCCTAAAGCTGAGAATACGTTTAAGATACCCGAAGGATTGGATCCGATCGAAGCCGTATTCTTCTATCTATCAGCTATAGCTCTGCAAGGTGTACGTAAATCTGAGCCTGAGATAGGGGAGTCGGCTGTAGTTTTAGGTTTAGGGCTTATAGGTCAGCTTGCAGCGCAGTTTCTAGCTTTAAGCGGCGCCACTCCGATCATAGGTGTAGATCTCTACGATTATAGGGTTAAGGTAGCTGAATCTCTATCGATAGACTACGGTTTAAATCCTCTGAAAATCGATGTAGCATCCGAAGTTTATAGGGTAACCGATGGTAGAGGTGCATCGATCGTCATCGAATCTACGGGTAATCCTGAAGCCGTTAACCTAGCTTTCAAGCTGGCCGGTAGAAGAGGTAGAGTCGTACTTTTAGGTAGCACTAGAGGTTTATCCACGGTTAACTTCTACAGCGACGTCCATAGGAAGGGGTTGATCATAATCGGAGCGCACAACTCTATAAGGCCTAGAACCGAGTCTTCTAGATGGTTCTGGAATCTCAGGGATGATGTAGAGGTAGTATTCAAACTCCTATCGAAGAAACGCTTGAAGGTGAGAGAGCTCATCTCATCTATACTAGACTACCGGAGTGCTGGGGAAGCTTATAGACTCCTCATAGATAGTAAGGATAGAGTCATCTCTATAGCGTTGGATTGGAGGAGAGGTTAACCATCACGGATTCCTGGATAGTGTTTCCACAGCATCCCTAATCCTACGGTACGTCTGCTGTAGAGCTTCAGATACAACCTTCACATCCGATAGAACTGGCATGAAGTTTGTATCGCCCTCCCACCTTGGAACTATGTGTACATGTATATGCTGATCGAAACCAGCTCCGGCAACCCTGCCTATATTCATCCCTACGTTGAATCCATGAGGCTTATAAGCATGCTTCAACCATAGTATACACATCCTAACCGTTGATACAAGCTCGTAAAGCTCACCTTCTGTAAGTTCTTCTAAGCTCGCTTTATGACTGTATGGTGCAACCATTAGATGCCCGTTATTATACGGATATCTGTTAAGCATGACGAAGCATAGCCTCCCACGATAGACTATCAGATTCTCCTCATCGGTATCCTCTCTAGGCTTAACACAGAATATACAGCTATCCCTAGCACCGCCGGTAGATTCTACATAGGATATACGCCATGGAGCCCAGAGTATCCTACGCATCATACTACACCATAACTAGGATCTAGCGATTCTAGAAGAAAACGTTTATCTTGGATGCTAGCAGACTCTTATATAGGAAGGGTTTGGATAGAGGCCTCCTCTCGGTTCTCCTAGTTGTTTCCCTACTCTTAGCATTATCCATAGCATCCATCACCCCTAGAGTAACATACGAATCTACATCATCCTATACCTACAGGTTTATGGTGGATAGCGATGGGAATACATACGTATCGATAGGATTCGAATCTAAGGAGCCCGGTGTTAGCTGGCTTATACTACCATCATATACTCGCTGGACTATATCCGTGACTAACGGTAGCTTTGAGTGGGGTGAATTCAAACCTTTACCCGGAGGAGGACCGTTCTGGGGTAACTACACCTTCACCTTCAGCTCTGATTCCAATGGAATATTCTCCATGTTTATCGAATACTTCGTCCCACTATACACTTTCATCGTAGAGCCTAATGGATTCTTCCTATCGCCGCTCATAGGCTTTCATCGCGGAGCTAAAGGTTCAGCTGTAATCTCCATAGAAGGAGATGTCAAGCTAGGTGCAGCATTCTATCTTAGCGAATCTCTGAATGTTATCAGAAGTACCAATCCTAAGAGGACCTTTGTAGAAGGTAATAAGACTATACTGGAGTTCGACGCTATCTCCGTATCGCGTATAGGGTTAACCTTCTCTAAGAGGGCTACCTCCCCAAGTATGGTTTCCCTTGTAGAGCCTCCATTCCGTATGGATATACCTGCTAGGTACCTGGATATAGGTCGACGTATAATGGAGCTATACAGAGACGCATATAGGGTACTATCAAGCGTACTTAACATAGAGTTCGACGGTATGGTGGATGTCAAACTGTTTGTACCTACGTTACAACAGTTTCAGGAGGGTGTAGCCGGGTTTGTACCTATATCCCCTAGCGATCTTCAATCCGTAAACCTGAATCTATTCAATCTAAGATATATAAACGGGACTATGGAGCTTGTAGCTCTCCACGAGCTCGCCCACCATTTCGTAAAATCTACAGGTGTATCCGTGGATAGACTGTGGATCCATGAAGGTTTAGCAGAGTATATATCGATAGAGCTAGCTTCTATGCTGGGATATGGAGATGCAGCATACTCTAGGTATAATCAGCATATGCAGGTATTGCGAGGTGTACGTTTATCATCTCTAAGCTTCGTACAAGGCTGGAATTTCATGAATAAACCGGCTGATACGAGACTCCTATACGCGGCGTCATTCTACATATTCCGCCATATAGGTGAGAGGTATGGAGGGTTGGGGTTCTACGGAAAGGTCTTCGATATACTTAGAAGCATGGATAGCGTAAGAGAGGATTCCGTCCTAGCTACCTCGATAGGGCTTACTCTAGGCGAGATATCCCTAGGATTATCTGAGTTTAGAAGATTCGGTTTGATAGGTATAGTGGATACGGTAAGCTTATCATCGCTTCTATCCTATCTTGAAGAAGCTACGAAGGGGATACCTGAACTACTGGTATCGAAACCTATACTCGAAGCGTTGCTATCCCAGATAACCGGGCTCTACAGTAGAGGGTTATACTCTGAAGCGAGAATGTTAGCGGAAGTCTATCAAGCTCTACTGAAGCTACCTTACACGCTTACGGCGGCTCTATACCTCATACTAGCTATACTAGCGTTAGTAGGTTTAACGCTAAAGAGGAGGATAGAGGAATACTATATGGAATCATAGCCTACACCTTAGATGGACATATATCTCCGACAGGACATAGACCACATATAGGCTTCCTACTCTTACAGAAGCTTCTCCCGAGAGCTATTAAAAGCAGGTGGACATCCATATAATCCTCAGATCTATAGAGCGATTCAAGCCCCCTCCTAATCTTCTTGTAACCTACCCCTTTATCTACTAACCCGAGTCTAGCCGATACCCTTCTTATATGCGTATCTACTGGTATAGTCGGTTTACCACCGTAGAATAGTAGCATCACATCCGCAGTCTTCTCTCCAACACCCTCGATCTCCATCAACTTAGCTCTAGCTTCATCTAGAGGCAGATCTAGTATCGCCTCCATCGAACCCCCCATCTTAGCTATGAACTTAGCAGCCTCCCTTATCCTCCTAGCCTTTTCCCTTTGCAATCCAGCCGGCTTTATGGCTTCTGCTATAGCTTCCTCGCTAGCTCTAACTATGTCTTCGACCGATAAACCTATCATCCTCTCTAGATTCTTATACGCGGTATACGCATACGCATCCCTCGTATTCTGCGATAATATCGCTAGTATAAGCCCTCGGAAAGGATTACATTCTAGATCGATCCGAGTATCGGGGAACGCCTTCCTCAATCGTTCTAGAACCCTATACGCATATTCCCTATCCGTAGGCATCGGTAGATAACACTATCACGATGGATAAACTTAAAAAGATTGATATGTTCTAGTAGACATGACACCTATGACCGGGTTTAATGTTAAAGCTGTAGCGACAGATATAGATGGGACGTTAACCGATAGAAGCTATAAGCTCAGCTTGAAAGCTGTAGAGGCGTTGAGACTCCTAGAATCGGATGGGATACCGGTGATACTGGTATCCGGTAATGCCTATCCCTTAGTTAAAGTTCTTCAGATATACCTTGGATGTAGTGGAGCGGTAGTATGCGAAGGCGGCGCTGTGGTAGAGTATAGGGGTACTATAAGGATCCTCTCCTCCAAGGATAGAGCTCTAGACGCCCTCAGAAGGTTGAAGGAGGTCTATGGGTGTAGGATCGTCGAGAGTTGGTGTAACGATTATAGGCTTGTCGATGTAGCGTTGGATAGGACTATTAGTAGGGAGGAGGTGGATCGTGTACTGAAGGATTACACTGATCTTAGGCTTTGGGATAGCGGCTTCGCATACCATATACTAGAGCGTGGCATAGATAAGGGGTTAGGGTTGAAGGTTGCCGCAGATCTCATGGGGATAGGGGTTGAGGATATAGTTGCCGTAGGCGATAGCGAGAATGATATACCTATGTTCAGGGTGGCAGGCTTCAGTATAGCTGTAGGCGATGCTAGCGACGATGTTAAACGTAACGCAAGCTTAACCGTACATGGATCTAACGGTGAAGGATTCGCCGAAGCGGTTAACCTTATCCTAGCTATGGAGAAGCGATAAGTATCCTATAGGTCTAGGCTTCGCCACATATACATCAACATCCTTCAACATACTTCTCACTGTTTGAGTTATCTTGTATGGGTTCGAAGCGATCTTACATACGATATGATGCTCGAGTATACCGAGCCTTTCGTAGTATGCTACGTATCGTTCCATACCGGTCTTCTTAAGGCATCTCCTAACTATACTCGACGTCGCTCCTGTGATCGATACCCTGTTCAACCCGATAACACCCCACCTATGCAGTTTAGCTAGGAAACCATCTGAAAGGTATGCTATATAACGACGACCGCTATCCGCTCTATCGACTACTACTTCGATCGGTACATTAGGGTAGAGCCCATATCTAGCTACAGCTTCCTCGTAGCTATCCTCCAACTGTATGGATACAACCCTGGGTGCTACTACAGCTTCGATAAGCTTCATATCTATAACCATACATTCGCCGGTTATAGCTTTTATACGTCCAACCCATATTCTACGCCTACCTAAATCATCCATACTTCTAGGTCTAGCACCGATAAGCTTTTCTACGATCCTAGCCGCTATACTTATATCTTCTCCTTCCAACTCGATATCTATCCATCCATCCCCATCTACGAATACCTTATAATCGACTTTCAACCCTCTTAGGGAATCTCTAAGAATCGCATCTAGAGAACCTAAGCATCGATCCCTATAATATCCATAGAGTCTCCCGGAAGTGGATACGATCATCATATCATCTTATCGCAGCGTCCTCTCCATCTCCTCTATCTTCTTCGTAAGTATCTCCTTAAACCTACTATTATCGATGGGCTTAAGCATAGCTCCGCACCTTTCGCATCTAAAGTTTAAATCCATAGCTTCGTCGAACGTATACCTCGGGCACCCCTCATTCCCGCACGCGTAAAACTGGTTACCCTCTTCAAACTCCATCCTTTCTTTAAGCCTTTTTAGAATCTTCCTCCTCTCCTGGGTGATAAATCCTTCAACCCTCTCCTTATGCAGGATCCACTTATACTGGTATACGCCATATTGTCCTCCACCATACTCTCTCACGGTTGAAGCTAAAGCTAGGTTCGATAATATGTATAGAGCCTTCCTGATATCGCTTGCCCTTATCCCTGTCTGGAAAGCTATCTCCTCCACAGTCCTAGGTACTCCATCTTCTAGGAGTTTAACCAGTTTAACTCCATCCCTACCGATTATAGAGGAGGCGATAAATTCTAACAGTTTAGATGACTTATCCAACCGCCTTAGATACATATATTCGGTCCCCCGTTATTTATTTTACTTCGTTAAGATCCCCGGTAAGCTACGGTATACTCGGTTAAGCTCCTTATATCCGCTTCGAGCCCCCTCAATACATCTAGATAGGATACACGCCCCTCCTCTACAGCCTTCATAGCTTCTTCGAGTTTACGTGTAGTCTCCTCTGAAACATATTTAGCATACCCTCTATATAGATACTCGTACGTCTTCCTACCTAAGCTAGTAGGTATAACATATCCTCTAGGCAGCTGAATGATATACCCCCTCTTAAATAGTGTCGAGATAACCTTCGCATACGTAGATGGTCTGCCGATCCCACGTTCCTTCATAAGTCTTACCAAGTCGCTCTCCGTATGGAACCTAACGGTAGCTCCCCTCCAATACTGTAGATCTACGATCCTAAACACACCTTCGATTTTTTCAGGTAGCAAATTAAGAGGCTTCATAACAGTGAACCCTGGATCCACCACTCTAAGGTATCCCTCCCCCTCCACCACCTCGTCTAGAAGCTTCGCCCTATACCTAGCTTTGATAACCCTAGCTTCCCTCATCTGGCTTGCTATGAATCTATCGAAGATAAGCTTATATAGCATGTAGTGGTTCCTCGTTAAAGTTCTCGGGAAAGTGATTATACGTAGAGTTACAAGCTGTTTAAGCCTATCGGCGTCTATAGGCCTCGTAGGCCTTATACACTCATGAGCCCCCTCGGTGCTCCATACTCTAGGTTTAAATAATCCAGCTCCCTTCGATCCGAATCTTTCCTCGAGATACCTCTGAGCTACACCTATCCCTACATCCGACACTCTCACGCTATCGGTTCTATGATAGGTTATCAACCCTATCTCGAATAGCTCCTGAGCTAAATTCATAACATCCTCTGCTGAAAGCTTCAAGCTAAACGTAGCCTCCGCGAGCATAGAGTCTGTAGAGAAAGGTGGGTAAGGCTTAACTTCAACTTCTTCTAAAGCCTTCAATTCTACTGTAGCTTCGCAACTCTTCAACCTAGCTACGAACGCATCTATATCTTTACGCTCCATCCTAGGCTTCTCTAATACGATAGTTAACCCATTCTCCAAAGTCGCCTTGAAAAAGTCTCTTATACTCGCCCTAGCTTTATCATACCTATCTACAACCCATCCTAAGACGACCGTCTGCACCCTACCTGCAGAAAGAGTAGGTCTACCGAAAGCCTTCTGCACCATACTACTCAGCTCGAACCCTATCCACCTATCCTCTATGCGTCTTAAAAGCTGAGATTCCACCATAGCTTGATCGAACCTTCTAGGCTTACTTAACGCTTCGAGTATAGCTCTACGCGTTATCTCATGGAACTCAACTCTACTCACATACGAAGTATACGGTGATAGTATACACGCAGCATCCCATCCTATCTTCTCCCCCTCTGAATCGGCATCCGTGCCTACGAATACCGCATCGACTTCTGTAGAAACCTCTCTCAAAGACTCTACGATCTCAGCTTTATCGACTAGTCTAACGCCACACTGAGGGCATAACTCTACTCTATCTGCATACTGCTCCCCGCATCTGGGACATCTCTTCAAAGATCCATAGATCGGGATATACCTTCCATCCTCTACCATCACCCCGTGATACCCTACATCTGTAACTAGATCGTAGATATGCCCGCCTGAAGCTGCTATATTGAGATGGAAGCCAGCCCCTGTATCGACCTCGTATACAGTTAGAGAGCCGATACGCTTCTTAAGCGGCCTACCGAAGAGTCTAGCTATAGTCTTGGCCTTATTGGGCGATTCGACTAGGAGTAAAGCCGTAGTAACTATATCTTTAACCTCACCAGGTTCAATCTTACCGGATGCAAGCCTAGCTATATAACTCCTCTCCTCATCTATCTGTTTCAATATAGCATCCAGATCCACGGATCCTAGATGCTTCCATCTGATATCGTCTATATACCATGAAACCTCCTCCATTAAACCGTTGAAAGCTTTACGCTCATCCACTATAACTATCGATAAACCTTTCGATAAACCTCTGCTATAAAGCCTAGAAGTCCTACCTGACCCCTGGATATACCCTACCGGATCCGGTACTATAAGCGTAAGCTTCTCTCCACCTTCTAACACAAGTCTAGGGCTCTCCTCTAAAGCTCTCCTAACATCCTCCCTCGCGATCGATCTTCTAGCAAACTCGACAGCCTCCTCGTAGATGACCTGAACCCTACCTAAAAACCCATCGAGCTTCCTCTCTTCGGCTATAGCTTCATCTATAATCCTACCTTCCGATACCGATATCATCGACGCATATCTACGTAGAGCTGAAACATAGTAGTCTACCTGGGCTTTCTCTTCATCTGTAACGTAGTCTCTGAGATGCGAGAGGAGAACCGCAGCTCTCCAAGGCTTAAACCCCTCCAACCCTAGATCTATCCGGATCTTAGGTACACCCGCGAATATAGCATACCTTATCCTTTGAGGTAGATCTATCCCCCTGGCTAACGGGCTTCTAAACGAAGCTACACCTACGAGAACATCGTATACCCCAGATACATACTCCTCCAATATACGTTTCCTAGGCTTAACGTATGCATAAGCCTTTATCCCCCTACCTCTAAGGTATTCTGCGAGCCTCTCAGCATAGGCAGACCCCATATCCATCGATACGAATATCAGACCCCCACCGCC
>JANXEK010000023.1 GCA_025058595.1 Candidatus Bathyarchaeota archaeon | reverse complement strand
TAAGTAGCGGTGAGATACGCCGCCAATCCTCCGATATAACCCTCTTCATCCTCGGGTTATAGCAAGCTGATGCTGGATGGTACATCGGGATTATATACTTCGGATAATCTAAACCGGTCTCTACGATGGCTCCATGCATACGATTCATAGGTAGCAGTCGAACCTTATACTTCTCTGAAAAGTAGGCTGCAGCTACATTACCTAGAGCTAATATGATCTTAGGCTCTATCACTCTCAACTGCTCTTCTAGGTATGGCGTACAACGCTCTACATGCCTCCTATACACGCGATTACCTGGAGGATAACATTTGACTATATTCGTTATGTAGATCCTACTACGCTCGATACCTATGGAGCTTAAAAACTCATCCAGAAATCTGCCGGCTAAACCTACGAACGGTCTCCCCTCTATATTCTCCCGACGGCCAGGTCCCAATCCGACCATAACTATAGTCGTATCGAGGGGGCCCTCACCGATCACAGGTTTAACTCTATTCACCCATAGATCACACTTCCTACATAAACTAACCTCTATCGCTAGCCTATCGTATACACTCGTAGTAGAGTTTCCCTCCGATACTGTAGACGACATCCATCTAGACTCCTCTACAACATATCGTACGGTATTCTAAGCCTCCTTCTAAGATCTTCCGAGTCTTTCTCTATCTGTAGAGAGAGAGCTTCCTCTAGGAGTCTCCTGAAGTTTAGGTAGCCTAACTCCTGCTCTCTAACCCATTCCTCAGAGAATACACCTGAAGCTATCTCCTCTAAGCTTCTAACCATAGGCTCATGAATCCTATCGATATACCTACCTATACGAGATAGCTGCCCATACTGACTGGTCTTGGAGTGGAGTATTAGCTGGCTCATTAAGCCGAGCTTACATACCTGACGGAAAACCTCTATAAGCTCTCCGGAAGCTATAAGCTCCGTCAGTACGGCTTCGACGCTGTAACCCCTAGATACCAGTATCTCGTAGGCTTTCAGGAATGTCGAGATTATTATAGGCATAACAGCCTGCTCCGTGAATAGGTCGAGTTCAGTCTCCTCTTCGAAGCTTGACTCGATAACCCCTGCACGCGTAAACCCTAGAGCTTTAGCTAGAGCTAGGATCTTAGGCCACGCTACCCCTGTCGCATCCTGTTTAACCGCTACGAAAGCGGGAGCCCCATACCCAGATTCATATAGTTTCCTTACACCTACCCCGATCATCCTAGGAGCTAGTAACGCTACATCTACATCTCTACGCGGGTTTATCAAACCGTACCTTATGGAGAAGCCGTGAGCGAAGACTATCATACCGTTGCTCTTCATATACGGCTCAACCTGCGAACGATATACTGTTTTCTGCACCTCGTCTGGTATGAGTATACAGACGATATCCGATCGTTCGACAGCTTCGCTTATACCATATACATGGAAACCATCGGCTACAGCTCTATCCCAATACGAATCTCTAACATTCCCTACTATAACCTGTACACCGCTATCTCGTAGGTTCATAGCCCATGCCCTCCCCTGATTACCATACCCTATTATCCCTACAGTAGATCCATCTAGTATGGATAGTACCGCATCCTCATCGTAGAATATACGAGCCAACCGATCACCGGTATCTCGTCGAAACGTATCGTAGTATTTAAATCTACCTTGTAGATCCGTAGATAAAGGCTTAATTACGTATAAGACTTCACAACCATATGATGATATACGTAACTAAAGCCGATGGCGGTAGGCAGCCTTTCGATCGGAGTAAGGTGTATAAGACTTGTTCTAAGATGGGGCTCCCTAAAGGATGTATCGAAGCTGTATGTAGAAGGGTGGAGGAGAGGATCTATGATGGTATAGCGACGAGGGATATACTTAGAATCATCAGAGAGGAGGCTAGCGTATTCGATCCATCGTATTCGTGGATGACCGATCTAAGATCGGCTATATCTAGGCTTAGATCGAAGCCTGATTTCGAACAGTATGCCCGCCTCATCCTCGAAGCACTCGGATTCCACGTCGCTCCAAACCAGCTTATAAGAGGTGAATGCGTAGAGTATGAGTTAGATGGGCTACTCGTTAGGGATGGTGGGATATACATCCTCGAGGTTAAACACCATGTGAACCCGCATGAAAAGGTAGATCTGACTATAGTGCTTAAGGTTAGAGCTATAATCGAAGACCTACTATCCGGATACGAGAAGGGGATAAACCAAGTTAAAGTATCTGGAGGATACATAGTTACTAACGCTAAGTTTACCGATCACGCGTTAAGATACGCTAGATGTAGAGGTATAAACCTTCTAGGATGGGGTACGGATGAAGATATAGAGAAGGTTATAGTCGAGAATAAGCTTCAACCTCTAACCATAGTGAGCGATCTAGATGAGGGGGAGCTACGGATTCTAACCGATGCAGGTATAGTAACGCTTAGACAGCTTACGATGTTCACAGCGGATAGGTTATCGACGATAACCGGTATAAGTGTTGATAGATGTCGAGATATATTAGCGAAGGCATACGAAGCATCTAAGAAGCTTGAAGGCTAGCATATCCTAGGCACCGGATCCCCTAAAGGTGGGGGTATAATCCTCCTACCCCCGATCAGAGTCTCCATAGCTACACCTTCGAATTCATCTGTAGCTTCACCTATTATCGCAGCATCCTCACCCCCCTCAGCCTCTCTTAGAGCCTCTAGAATCTCTTCAGCCATCTCCGCTACGACCGCTATCACAACCTTCCCTTCATTCCCTATCTCCAACGGATCTATACCTAACATCTCGCATGCAGCTCGCACCCCATCCCTTACAGGTATATCCTCCTCCCTGACGAGTATTCCTACACCAGATTTCTCGCTCCACTCGTTAAGTAGGTTAGCTAAGCCACCCCTGGTAGGATCCTTCATCGCTACTATACCCCCCACGGATAGAGCCTTCTCTATCATCTTATTCAACGGTCTAACATCTGACCTTACACTACTCTCGAACCCGTAGCCCTCCCTACAGCTCAGTATAGCTACCCCATGATCCCCTATAGTCCCTGATACTATTATCTTATCCCCAGGCTTTACGTTAGAATCTAGGATCCATCTAGCTTTGAAATCCCGTCTAAACCTACGTACGATATCGAAGTTATAGTCTAGATACCTACTCCTCCTACCTATCCCAGAGCAGTTTACGATGCAGCCGTCAAGCGACCCCTTCTCTACGACCTTAGTATCCCCGGTAACTACGTATACATCTGCCTCCCTACACGTATCGGCTATACTGTGTATGATCCTATCTAGATCATCGATAGGGAATCCCTCCTCTAGTATGAGTGCTAGCGATAGAGCTATAGGCTCACCCCCCATCACGGATATATCGTTGACAGTACCGGAGACGGCTAGCCTACCTATATCCCCACCTGGAAAGAATAGAGGTTTAACCGTGTAGGAATCGGATTTGAAGATTACCCCGTTAACTACAGCGGAATCGTCTAGGGCATGCAACCCGACTTCGAAGCTATCCCTAGGTAGGATGGAGAGTATATGCTCCTTTATAAGCTTATGCATAATGTATCCGCCAGCTCCATGAGCCATAAGTATCCTTTCGGATCTATCCATAGCAAGCCACCAATCTTAGGAGAAAGATACATTAAACCTTAATAAACTCTACCAGTGAAGAAGGAGAGGAGTGTAACCTTATGGCTGAAGCTGTAGCTCCAGGTAAAGTTATACTATGCGGAGAACACTTCGTCGTATACGGTGAACCCGCTATAGTCGCAGCTATAGATCTTAAAGCATACGCATACGCTTCCCTTACAGATGAACCCGGCATCCACATATATTCGAGCAAGGTATCGGAGGATGCTCTACAACCTATACGTGAAGTCGTAAAGCTTCTAGTGGAATCGAAGGATGCGAGGTTGATCGATAAAGGTTTGATGGTATCGATCAACTCAGGTATTCCTATATCGGCTGGTTTAGGCTCTTCTGCAGCCGTAGCGGTAGCTTCGATCCTAGCTACATCCAAGCTTCTAGGGTTAAAGCTTAAGAAGAGGGAGATAGTATCGTTAGGGGTTAAAGCCGAGGAGATCATTCACGGTAGACCTTCAGGTATAGATCCGACTATATCGGTATACGGCGGTATACTACTATTCAAGCCAGGTGGGAAGATTAGAAGGATTAAACCGGCTAAACCTGTAGAACTCGTGATAGCCGATTCAGGTCTTAAGAGATCTACGGGGGTTATGGTTCGTAGAGTCGGTGAACTCGCTTCGAGGTACCCTGATGTATTCTCGAGGTTGAGGTCTACCGTACGTATGCTCGTGAGACGAGCTGTCGAAGCTATAATCGAAGGGGATATCGAAGAACTTGGAGGTATACTGAACATGAATCATGGGCTCCTATCGGCTATAGGGGTATCGAATAGCCGACTCGAGAAGCTTGTCTACGCAGCTAGAGAAGCTGGAGCGTTAGGTTCGAAGGTTACCGGTGCAGGTGGGGGTGGATGCATAATAGCTCTAGCTAGACCTAGGGAATCGGATAGGATAGCATCATCCCTCGTAGATGCGGGCGCCGAGGCTGTGTATAAAGCTAGGATATTAGAGGTAGGTGCGATGTGATGATGGTAGTTAAGCTAGGTGGAAGCGTCTTAACGGATAAGAGTAGACCGTTATCGTTCAACGAGGATGTATCTGGGAGGCTAGCCGATGAGATAGTATCTACAGGTGAGAAGGAGATCATACTGATCCATGGAGGAGGATCATACGGCCACTATACCGCTCTAGCTTACGGTCTAGATAAGATAGGTAAACCAGTCTCCCAAGTTCCGTTAGGCTTCCTCGAAACCCATATGAGTATGCGTAGACTCACAGATAGATTGGTAGAAGTATTCTACAGGAGAGGTCTCCGCGTGTATCCGCTCACAGCTTCTAGCATAGCTATCACTAGGAGGGGGCGTATAGACTCCCTATACATCGAATCTATAAAGCTTGCTCTCGAGATGGGATTAACCCCCCTCCTCCACGGCGATGTCGTCTTCGATTATGAAGACGGTTTCTCCATACTATCTGGAGATCAGATAGCCGTAAGGTTAGCTCTCGAATTCGAAGCATACAAGGTTATATTCGTAGTCGATGTAGACGGCGTCTACGATAGGGATCCGAAGCTCGGAGGAGCATCCCTAATCAGGGAGATCAGCGTGGAATCTATCAGGAATATAGCTTCAGGGGGGAGAAGCTCTATGGATGTTACGGGGGGTATGATATCTAAGCTTATAGAGGCTTCGATCCTAGCTGAGAAGGGTGTAGAGGTCTATATAGTTAACGGTTTAAAACCAGGCCGCCTGTATAAAGCTATTATCGGTCTCGAAGTGGAGGGGACACGTATAATCGGAGGGAAAACGCTTGGATATAGAGGTAAGGAAGGATGAGCATATAGAGATATGCTTAGCTGAAGCCGTCGAAGCCGAGAGGGAGACTACATGGCTTGAGTATGTATACCTACCGCATAGATGCCTACCTGAGGTTGATCCGGAGGATGTAGGCTTAGAGGTGGATTTCCTAGGCTTCAGATTCTCTGCACCTATAATGGTATCGGCTATAACGGGTGGTAGTAGTCTAGGGTTCAAGATAAACGCGAACATAGCTGAAGCTGTAGAGAAGCTTCGACTAGGTATGTGTGTAGGTAGTCAGAGGATAGCGCTTGAGAAGCCTGAAACCGTTTACAGCTTCAAGATAGCTAGGGAGAGAGCTCCTACCGCGTTCATATCTGCTAATATAGGATTCCAGGAGCTGCGAAGGTATAGTGTAGATAGGTTGATAGAGTTGGTGGAATCCATAGAAGCCGATGCTCTCACCATACATCTAAACCCGCTACAGGAGTTACTTCAGATCGAAAGTAAGCCTACGTTCAAAGGGTTAACATCGAAGATAGGAGAGGCCGTTAAACAGCTTAGAATCCCTGTTATAGTTAAAGAAACTGGCGCCGGTATGATCCGCGAGGATGCCGTTAAGCTGGAGGAGCTAGGTGTGAAAGCTATAGATGTAGCAGGTCTAGGCGGTACAAGCTGGTCTAGGGTGGAGTATCATCGCGCGGTGAGGTGGCATAACTATTTGAAGGCTGGTGTATCGAAAGCCTTCTGGGATTGGGGTATACCTACGGCTGCGAGTATAATCGAGGTTAGATCCGCTGTTAGGAGTGCTAGGATAATAGCTTCAGGTGGGTTACGCTCAGGGGTTGATATAGCTAAAGCTATATGTCTCGGTGCAGATATGTGCGCGGTAGCTCTACCTATACTCAAACCTGCGTTGAGGGGGCCTCACGAGATCGAGAAGATCCTGAGGATACTCATCGAAGGATTAAGGACGGCTGCGGTGCTTACAGGTGTATCCAGGATAGATGAGCTTAAGAAGGTTAAACCTATAATTGCAGGTAGGTTGGCAGAGTGGGTGAACGAGAGGGGGTTGAAGGGTTGAGCAAGCTACTAGATGAGATAAAGCTATGCTGCGAAGAAGTAGATAGATTCATCTTCGAACTATTAGAATCCGATAAGGATATACAAGTCCTATACCAGTCTAGCATCCATCTATTCAAAGCCGGTGGGAAGCGTGTAAGACCGTTCTTAACTATAAAAGCGTGTGAAGCTGTAGGCGGTGATCCGAGTATCTCCATACCGGTAGCTTCAGCTATCGAGATACTCCATACGTTTACGCTTATCCACGACGATATCATGGATGAAAGCGATCTTAGGAGGGGGGTACCTACAGTGCATACAGTTTGGGGTATACCGCAAGCTATAACATCCGGAGACTATCTTTTCGCTAAAGTCTTCCAAGTTATATGTAGATCGGAGGTAGCTGAGAGGATAGGTTACGATAAGATCGTTAGGATAGCCGGTATGATAGCCGAGGCTATGATCGATATAGCTAAAGGTCAAACCTTAGATCTACTCCTACAATCTAGGATGGATGTCTCAGAGGAGGAGTATCTAGAGATGATAAGGTTGAAAACAGCTAGACTCTTCCAGGTTTCCGCCGAGATAGGCGCCTTGATAGGTGGATGTAGCTACGATGAATTCGAAGCTCTATCCGGCTACGGCTTGAAAGCTGGGCTTGCCTTCCAGATAGTAGACGATATACTAGGATTGGTGGGTAGCGAGGAGGAGTTAGGTAAACCTATAGGTAGCGATCTTAGGGAGGGTAAGAAGACTATAGTCGTAATCCAAGGTCTCAGGAAGCTTCCCGCTAGGAGTAAGAGCATCGTTACGAGAGTACTTGGTAGGAGGGATGCTTCAAATAAGGATGTTAAGAGAGCTATCGAGACGCTCATACGCTATGGATGCGTAGAGTACGCGAAGGATATGGCCTTAAGGTTTAGGGACGAATCTATCGCCTCCCTATCCAAGATTAAGCCTAGTCGCAGCAGAGCAAGCTTAGAGGAGTTAGCTCGTCTATTCGTAGATAGGAGGCTATAACTCTAAAGGGTCGACTACGTTATGAGTATCGATCTAGAAGCTTTCCGCGAAGAACTCTTCAAATACGCGTTAGCTAACGCCGTGAAATATAGCGGTAAAGCTAAGGTTGAGCCTGTAGTATCTAAATTCCTAGGTGAGCATAGAGAGCTACGTAGTAGAGCTAGGGAGATAATAGCTCTAGCTGAGAAGATAGTCGATTATATCAACAGTCTCACGTTAGCAGAGCAGAAGCGTATATTGGAGGAGAGGTTTCCGGAACTCCTATTAGAGGAGAAGCCTAAGGAGAAGGAGTTTAAGCTACCTCCGCTACCTAACGCTGAAAAGTATTCGACTATAGTCACCAGGTATGCTCCAAACCCTGATTTCGTACTACACTTCGGCCAAGCTAGAGCTATATATCTAAGCCATGACTATGCTAGGATGTACAACGGTGTATTTATACTTAGGTTCGAGGATACAGATCCACGGATAAAGAAGCCTAGGATAGAATTCTACGATGCTATAAGGTATGATCTGATATGGCTAGGCTGCAGATGGGATAGAGAATATATCCAGAGTAGACGGCTCGAAATATACTACGAGGTAGCTAGGAAGCTTATCGAGATAGGCGGAGCATATGTATGTACATGCAACTCCGATACGTTCCGCAACTTTATACGTGCTTCGAAACCCTGCCTGTGTAGGGATCTTACGATAGAAGATCACCTCGAAAGGTTCGATAAGATGCTAGAGGGAGGATATAGGGAAGGTGAAGCTGTCCTAAGGATTAAAACCGATCTCTCCCATCCGAACCCATCTGTGAGGGATTGGGTTGCTTTGAGGATAATAGATACTAAGCTATACCGTCATCCGATCGTAGGCGATAGATACGATGTATGGCCTACATACAACTTCGCCGCCGGGATAGATGACCATCTGATGGAGGTGACGCATATAATAAGGGGTAAAGAGTTCATAGTAGGGGTTGAGAAGCAGCTATATATGTATAGATGGCTGGATTGGGAGTATCCCGAATGCATACACTACGGTAAATGGATGATGATAGGGTCTGGGACTATGTCTAAATCTAGGATGCTTAAGGATATCCAGCTCGGTTTATACAGGAGTTGGGATGATCCGCGTCTACCGACCCTAGCCGCTCTAAGACGTAGGGGTATCCAGCCTGAAGCTATACACAGAATGATACTAGAGCTTGGTGTCAAGATGTCTGAAGCAAGGTTTAGCTGGGAGAACCTGTATGCACATAATAGGAGGATAGTAGATCCGATAGCTAGAAGATTCTTCTACGTAGAGGATCCTATCAAGCTGAAGATCAGATCGATCCCCCTCGAAGAGGTTACAGCTAAGATACCGTTCCACCCAAATAGAGAGGATATAGGGTATAGAGAGACTCGGATCGAAGTAAAAGGTGGCGAGATCGAAATGTACATCTCGAGGAGGGATCGCGGGATCCTAGCTTCAGGCGGCGTCGTGAGACTCATAGGCTTGTTCAACATAAAGCCTACAAGCTTATCCGATGATACGGTAGAAGCGGTATGGCATAGTAGAACGTATGAAGAGGCGGCTAAGCTTAAAGCTAGACTTATCCACTGGGTTTCAGTGGATGGTATCGTACCTATTCGAGTAGTGATGCCTGATTCATCGGAATCTATAGGGTATGGGGAGAAGCTTTGTAGGATGATAGCTATAGGTGAAGTCGTTCAATTCGAGAGATTCGGTTTCGTTAGATTCGATTCGAAGCAGCCTGACGGCGCTATGGTATTCTACTATACGCACGATTAACCTATAAAACGATCTACGTACGGTATCCTCGATCTTAGCTTATTCAAGATAAGCTTAAGCTCGGAATCCGGTATGTTCAAGGTAGTTTTCATCTCTTCTAGAAGCTCTCTATCCCTGGATAGTATGATCCATTCAGCGATCTTCCTCTCCAAGTACGTTTCGCAGAGTGTATCCAATAGCCCCCCTAGATAACGGTAGATCTCCTTCTTCAAAGCTAGTAGGCTAGCCTCCATCCTCCTAAGCTTGAGTATCTCTCTATCTATAAACTCGGATAGTACCGCTATCTTCTCCACAGCTTCTACGCAATCCTCTATACGCTTAATCTTCTCAAACTCCTCCTTTACACCGTTTACTTCCTCGCATACAGATCCTTCTAAACTTCTAACAGATATATCGAATAAACCATCGGTAAACCCTACATCTACGGTGAACCCTGCTTTAAGATAGTAATACTTCCTAGGAGGACCTATACTGCTATCCCTCTTGAAGCTTGATATCAACCCGTAACGTTCGAGTATAACTAGATGTTTAAGTATAGCAGGCTCGCTTAGATCGAGCTCTCTAGCTAGCTCTAACAGGTATTTCGGCCCATCAGATAGTAATCTTAGGATCTTAAGCCTAGTCGGGTTGCCTAGTACCTCTAGGAGTTCTTCGACGTTCATAGCCTAATCTTATACTAGATCTAGAGAAACATTTAAATATTAACCTTTGGTTAATAACTTGGTGGGAGAAAGAGGTGGTGTACGATGGCCTCCACTCAGAAGTTTAAGGAGGTACAGCTCAGGGTTGCGGAGGCATACGCTAGAGATGTAGGTAGAGGTATAGTACGTATAGATCCTAAGGCTATGGAGGAGGCAGGTATATCCACCGGGGATGCGGTCGAGGTTGTAGGTAAGAGGAGGACAGCCGCTATATGTTGGCCCACCCATCCAGAGGATTACGGTAAAGGGATTATAAGGATGGACGGATACACTAGAGCTAACGCCGATGTATCTATAGATGATAGGGTTAAGGTTAGGAAGGCTGAACCTAGGAGGCTTTCTAAGGTAGTCTTAGCTCCTACAGAGCCTTTAAGGATCATGGGTGGGGAGGTCTACCTATCGAGAGTTCTTGAAGGTAGGGTTGTAGCTAAGAACGATACGATTCCGGTAGGTATAATGGGGCGTGAAGTATCCTTCGTAATAGTTGGTATGGAGCCATCTGCTAAGGTAGGTATAGTCTCGAGGAATACTAGCATAGTTATATCCGATAGGCCTCCTAGGACGCCTATATCGGGTATACCTAGGGTAACGTATGAGGATATAGGCGGTTTATCTGAGCAGATACAGAAGCTTAGAGAGATGATAGAGCTCCCGTTAAGGCATCCAGAATTATTCGAGAGACTAGGCGTAGAACCTCCTAAAGGCGTACTGCTGCACGGTCCACCTGGTACGGGTAAAACGTTGCTCGCTAAAGCTGTAGCTAACGAGAGTGATGCATACTTCATAAGTATAAGCGGACCTGAGGTTATGAGTAAGTTTTACGGTGAATCTGAAGCTAGGCTTAGGGAGATATTTAAGGAAGCTGAGGAGAATGCTCCAGCTATAATATTCATAGATGAGATAGATTCTATAGCTCCTAAGAGGGAGGAGGTAACTGGTGAGGTAGAGAGGAGGGTCGTAGCACAGCTACTAGCTTTGATGGATGGATTGAAGAGTAGAGGTAAAGTAGTCGTTATAGGCGCTACCAATAGGCCTAACGCTATAGATCCAGCTCTACGTAGACCTGGAAGATTCGATAGAGAGATAGAGGTCGGCGTACCGGATGAGAAGGGTAGGTTCGAGATACTGCAGATACATACGAGAAATATGCCTTTAACAGAGGATGTAGATCTAAAGAAGCTTGCAAGCATCACTCATGGGTTCGTAGGAGCTGATCTAGCAGCTCTATGTAAGGAGGCGGCTATGAGGGCTCTGAGACGGATACTACCGGAGATAGATCTAGAAGCCGATGAGATACCTGCAGAGGTTCTAGAGAAGCTTAAGGTAACTATGAACGATTTCCTCGAAGCGTTGAAGGAAGTTGAACCTTCAGCTATGAGGGAAGTGTATGTCGAGATTCCTAACGTTAGATGGGATGATATAGGGGGACTTAGAGAAGCTAAAGAAGAGCTTAGACAAGCTGTCGAATGGCCTCTAAAATATCCCGAACTATTCGCTCATACAGGTCTCAAGCCTCCTAAAGGTATACTCCTCTACGGTCCACCTGGTACGGGTAAAACGTTGCTCGCTAAAGCTGTAGCTACCGAAAGCGAAGCTAACTTCATAAGCGTTAAAGGACCTGAACTACTATCGAAATGGGTTGGTGAATCTGAGAGAGCTGTAAGGGAGGTATTCAGGAAGGCTCGTATGGCTGCTCCATGTATAGTATTCTTCGACGAATTCGATTCTATAGCGCCTGTGAGAGGGGGAGGATACGGTGATAGCCATGTAACCGAGAGGGTGATAAGCCAGCTTCTAACAGAGCTAGATGGGATAGAGGAGCTTAGAGGGGTCGTCGTCATAGCGGCTACGAATAGACCAGATATACTAGATCCAGCTCTACTCAGACCTGGAAGGTTCGATCGTCTGATATACATACCCCCACCGGATTATGAAGCTAGACTCGATATATTCAAGATACATACGAAAGGTAAGCCGTTAGCAGAGGATGTATCCCTAGAGGAGCTTGCAAGGATAACCGAAGGCTATACAGGTGCGGATATAGCGGCTCTATGCAACACAGCGGCTATGTCTGCTCTCAAAGAATTCCTATCAAAAGTTAAGGATCAAGAGGAAGCTAAGCGGAGGGCTAGCGAGCTTAAGATATACATGAAGCACTTCAGAGAAGCTTTAACGAAGGTGAAGCCGCTATCACCGCAGTTGCTACAGTTCTACGATGAGATATCTAAAAGGTTCCAGGAAGGGTTCAGAGCTGTCCGCCCATCTGTAGAGGTTAAAGCCGAGATACCCAGCACGAAATCGTCGATAGTCTAAAAGAAAACCTCGAGGATAAGAGATTGTAGAGGATTCTACAGCGAACATCTCGACGAACTATTCTATCCCTTCGATACATCTAAGAGGATTAAACTTACGGTGATAGGGAGTCTGTAAGAATAGCGAAGGGGAGCCGAGCAACCGATAGCTTTAACCATATCCTACGGGGAAACTTTTAAAAGATCTAAATCTACATCTATAGAGGTGGGGGCCCGTAGCTCAGCCAGGCAGAGCGGCAGGCTCATAACCTGTTGGTCGCCGGTTCGAATCCGGCCGGGCCCATAAAATAGGGGTTCTGGATTCCCCTTCTAAGTAGCATCTAGTCAGTTATCGCGCTAAACATTTAGATTCCCTGCCAACTCCGATACAGATTACGATCTATCTACTGGAGTATAAGGGGAGAGTATGCACCGTAGAGTCTACCCCCCCCCGGGGTAGACCATGAATATTTCCATACCTCCACCATTAATAACCACCTAAAAATCCATATTTCCCCCCTAAATTTTCCTATCGTACCTTCCACAGATCTGGTGTATTCAGCTTTAACGCTTACTAAAGGTTATGGAAGGCTGGATTCTCGATCCCTTACATCGCTTTACAGATGGAAGTGCTTCTGTAGGATAATTTATACGGATGTAGAAAGTTAACTAGATAATTTAAGTATTAATCTATTTATAGAGTGCTTTTGGATATTTAAGCTAAACCTATTCCCTTTAATATCGACAGGTTCTTCGACTATACGTACATTGTTTGGCATATCGAAATCGTTGTACGATCTTACATTTTTAGATGTGATAGATGCAAACTCACCCTCCCTTACATCGTAACCTCTAACGAGTGTTATATCTATGTCAAAATCTTCATCCAGACTCCTATTTACCAGTGTGATAACAAGATTTGCTCCATCTGGATCTATAGATGCTGATGCATCTATAGCTTTCAACGGTTCAAGCTTCCTACGTACTCTCTGTAAGCTGATCAGATCTTCCCTAGTCGGCTCCCTCACTACAGGGGATTCTACCTCCGCCCTCAAAGCTATACTACCCATATGCGGTCGATATAGTTGGAAGACATAGTATGTAGGTGTTAAGATAGTCTCCCTATCCCTAGTTAAACATATACTCTGCAGGACGTTAACAGCTTGAGCTATATTAGCCATCCTAACTTTCCTCGAATACTTTATGAATAAGTTTAGAACAGAAGCAGCGAGAATAGCATCCCTCAAAGTATTCTGCTGGTATAAGCCATTCTCCACCGTAGCTTGCGGATGCCAAACACCCCATTCATCGACCGCGATCCCTATATCCTTCCTACCCTCAGAGAAGAAATCTACTATGGATATAGCTTGCTTTATCTCATACTCAAGATGCTGGATATCGAATAGAAGGTTGAGGTATTGCTCATCTGTGAAGTCTATATCTCCACCGTAGCGTTGGAGGTTACGGAAGAAGTAATAGTGTATCGATAGATAGTCGATTAGATGTATGAAATTCCTTAGAGATTCCATGAATCGGAGATTCCAATCCGTAGATGTATGTCCGCATGCGATCAGCTTAATAGTCGGATCGGCTTGCTTTAGAAACGTCGCGAATCTACGGTATTCCCAGGCATAGTATACTGGATCGAACGATCCACCACACCCCCAGCTTTCGTTACCGATACCCCAATACTTAACGTTATACGGCTCAGAATGACCATTTTCAACCCTAAGCTTCGCGTAACTACTATCTCCGGTACGGTTACAGTATTCGAGCCATGCGAGAGCTTCTTCTGGGCTACCAGAGCCGACGTTCACACATATATACGGCTCTGCACCTACAAGTCTACATAGCTTAACGAATTCATCTGTCCCGAATTCATTCGTCTCCTCACCACCCCACCAGATATTGATTCTCCTAGGTCTACGTTCCACCGGGCCTATACCATCTATCCAGTGGTATGTATCCGCGAAGCATCCACCAGGCCACCTAATGATCGGTGCATCGATTAAGCGGAAGGCTTGAATGACATCCATCCTTAAACCATCTTCGTTCGGTATATCGGTACTTCTACCAACCCAAATACCAGGGTATATACAGCGTCCTAGATGCTCGATGAAATGCCCGAAGATATTAGGATCCACAACGCCTATTCGTTCATCTAATCCTATGACTAGTTTACAACATCTTCCCATAGCCCCTGAGAAGCATACTATATGAGCTTCTGGCAAACTTAAATCTAATCTTTAAAGCTTATCGATCTTTACATCCCTCGCTTAGGTAGTGAATATTTATATCTAGGTATCTGATATATCTAAGTATCTGATAGAAATGTGCGGGGATCCACATATACACTCAAAGCATCCGCATAGATGCGGACATATACATGAGCATATGCACCACCCACCCCACCCTCCTGTCCCGATACATCTTGGACCTATACGTGGATTACTCCATGTAGCCATACTTAAGCTTGTTAAGGAGAAACCTATGCATGGAAGCGAGATACATTCCATTTTGAAGGAGAAATACGAATTAGACGTACCTAAACCGCTTGTATACGGATTACTACGGAGATTAGAGGAGCATGGCTTACTACATTCTAGATGGGATACAGAGAGCGGGGGTCCAGCTAAGAGAATATACACGATAACCGATGAGGGTATAGAGTATCTAGAGCATATGTTGAAGAAGATTAATAAGGTTAAGACCATTATAGACCGTCTATTAAGCTGACATATATTTCAACGTTTATATCCACAACCATAATTATCTACGATTATCCTCAAAGTATCGTAGGCTAAACGCCATGGTAATCGGCTATCGTTCTAAAGTAAAATTTAAGAACGGCGAGTGATCTATACCGTTCGGTGGATGATATGCCAGGTATAAAGATCTCTGTGATCGGCGCTGGCAGTATAGCTTGGTCTGCTACGTTGATTCGCGATCTCTGCCTTACACCAAGCCTTTACGGAAGCACTATCTCGTTTATGGATATAAACGAGGAGAGGTTAAATCTTGTATACGATTTTGCGAGAAGGTATGCATCTGAGGTTAAAGCTAGCTTCAAATTCGAAAAGACTATGGATAGAAGGAAATCTATAGAGGATGCCGACTTCGTTATCAACACAGCTTTAGCTCGTGGACATGGATATTATGAGAAGATGCGGAGTATATGCGAAGAGTACGGCTATTATCGAGGTATAAATAGCGTAGAGTGGAATATGGTATCGGATTACCATACCATATGGGGTTATTATCAGTTCAAGCTCATGATGGATGTAGCTAAAGATGTAGAGGATTTAAGCCCGGAGGCATGGCTATTCCTTCTAGCAAATCCTGTATTCGAGGGGACGACTCTACTTTCGAGAGAAACAAGGGTTAAGGTTATAGGTCTATGCCATGGGCATCTAGGCTACTCTGAGATAGCGGAAACTATAGGGTTAGATCCGGATAAGGTAGGTTTTGAGTGTATAGGATTCAATCATTTAATCTGGCTTACGAAGTTTAGATACGAGGATAGAGATGCGTATCCTCTTATAGACGAGTGGATAGAGAAGGATTCTGAGAGATATTGGAGGAGTTGGCGTAGAAAGCAGAGGAGCCCATTCGATATACAGATGTCTCCAGCTGCTGTAGATATGTATAGATGCTACGGTTTATACCCTGTAGGTGATACTGTACGTGGAGGTACATGGAAGTACCACTGGAATCTAAGAGTGAAGAAAGGATGGTTCGGACCGACTGGTGGACCCGATTCGGAGATCGGATGGAAGATGTATCTCGATAGACATGAGGAATGGATGAATAAAGCTATATCAGCTATAAGAGATGAAGCTACACCGTTAACCCAGCTGCTACCACCTAGGAAGAGTAGAGAGTCTATAGTACCCATAATGGAGTCTATAACGAATGATAGGAGAGATGTCTACCAAGTTAACGTTACGAATCTAGGAGTAATACCGGGGATACCAGATAATGTAGCGGTTGAGATACCCGTAGAAATCGATGGGAAAGGTATACATAGGATTGGCGTGGAGAGGCTGCCTAAACGTATAATGAACTACGTGATATACCCGAGACTTATGAGGATGGAGTGGGCTCTAGAAGCATTCCTCGAAGGCGGAAGAGATACGTTATTCGATTGGGTGATAGTGGACGTTAGAACTAATAGTACTAGGCAAGCTAACGGAGTTATAGACGCACTACTATCCATACCTGAGAATGAGGAGATGGCTAAACATTTCAGATGAAACCCGATTCCCTATCAGGTAATCCTATCGAGTAGACGGATCCATATACTCATAGGCCCTGGATCCCTATTTGCCCAAGCATAGTACGGTATAGCTCTGAATTTAACCCTCCTAACCTTATACCGCAGCTTATCTATAGGCGTATAGAGTATCCTTTCGCTATCATCTAATTCAAAGGTATAACCGTCACACAAGATCCTCATGATACCTCCTAGAATTTTTTCGCTCCACTCCAACTCAAATCTCGCGTTACGATCTATAGCTAGATCCCATACATCGAAGCCTTCGTTATCAGCTTGCTCTACACAGTATACCAGCGGGCCTCTCATCATGGCGACTCTACCCGTATTCTCGATAACCCGTGGATGGGATGCTATAAGCTCTACAGGCATATCCATAGATAGCTTTATAGAGTCACCGTAGCTCCATACCCGTTTAACCTCTACGTACGAGGGGGGCTTGACATCTACATCAAGCTTTCTTCCGTTAACTTCTACCGTAAAATTACGGCACCACCCAGGTATACGTAGATATATGGAGAACTCATCTTCCCGTTCTGGCTCGATTAATAGCATTACCTCACCACTCCACGGGTAATCTGTAATCTGTCTCAACGTAACCCTACCATATTCTAGGGAGGTGGAAGCCGTACTCTGAACATATAGGTTAACCCATAATCCTTTGATCGATTTAGAATAGATGTATCCAGGTATGGAGGCGATAAGTCTAGCTATATTAGGTGGACAGCATGCGCATGCGAACCAATCCTGACGTCTATGACCACCCCTATCTGCTAACGGGTTCACGTAGAAGTAGGATCTTCCATCGATGGATATACCTGATAGGGTTGCGTTATATAGTGCAAGTTCCATGATATCTGTGTAGCATGCATCTCCACTAGCGTTAAGCATCCTCCAATTCCACATGACGTTAGCTATCGCAGCACACGTTTCGGAGTATGCCCTATAGTTTGGGAGTTCGTAATCATCGCCGAAGGCTTCTCCTTCATACCTAGATCCAACGCCGCCAGTTACATACATCTTACGGTACACCATGCTATGCCATAGACGTCGTAGAGCTTCCCAAATCCTATGATCTCCGATCTCCATATATACATCTGTAGCTCCGCAGTTCAGATAGAGTGCACGTACTGCATGTCCTACTATCTCTGAAAGCTCTCTGAACGGTTTATGATCTATATGGTATGGACTTCCGCCTATGAGACCTAAACCACGATTATCTATGAAGAAACACGCTAAATCGAGGTACCTACTATCTCTAGTCGTACGGTATAGCTCGACTAGAGCCATCTCAACTTCGGGATGACCATCTACGCATCGAAAATCTCTAGCCAGGAAGGTATCGTATATGTTATCTGCAAACTTCGTAGCCGTATTCAGAAGATCTCGTCTACCGGTGGATCTATAGTATGCTATCCCAGCTTGTATAAGATGGCCTGCACAGTATAATTCATGGCTATCTCTAAGATTACCCCACCTCATGTCTTTAAGCTCGAATGTGAAGTATGTGTTAAGATACCCGTCTTCATCCTGAGATGCTACTATCTCTTCGATAACCGACTGGGAAAGTTTGTAGAGGTTTTCATCGAAACTATACGCGAGCGAGAACGCTACAGCTTCTATCCACTTATATACATCGCTATCATTAAAATGTAGACCTGAGAATGGAGCTGATATTTTCCCTGCTGCACGCCTAAAGTTATCGATACGCCCAGTACTCTCTAATAGGCTATACTGGGATGGTAGGGTAACCTCTCTGAGGATACTAAGTCTCGGAGCCCAGAATCTATCATCTACACGCACCTCTTCTATAGGTATGGGATGAAGCTTAGCGTAGGGGCTGGTAGACGTATCTATGATAACGGTATTCGACGACATATCTATCCATAGCTTCATAATCTCTGCATATAAGGAATTCTACACATCTAGAGAGCGGTTAAATCGTCGAACGATCGGTTAGAGGATATATCGCAAAGAAGCCTATGGTACCATAGGTTCTAGATGCTAGTTCCCTCTCGATTTCTAACGCATAACTCTTCGAACATTCGATTATAAGGACTAATTCTAGTGCATCTAAATCCGGCCTATCAGGGAACATCCTCGTTACCATGCGTTTAATGATTCTAGAATTCTTTATATCAGATACGAGATCTGATACCCTGTGCCAATCTCTAGCAGGCATACAGACCCTCAATATATAACGCGGCATCTTTTCAGTATATATCTACTTAAGCTATCTTAAAGTTTAAGGTAATACCGGTAAAACTGGTAAAGCCGCTACTCAAAGATGTACCTTACGAACGGGTTGTACAGTTTTTCCCTTCCGATCGTAGTATATGGACCATGACCTGGTAGGACTAATGTATCAACCGGTAACTCCATTAATCGTTTCAACGAGCGTTTAAGATCCTCGAGACTACCACCTGGCAGATCCCATCTACCCATACTACCTGAAAATAACGTATCACCGGTAAACACTCTACCTTCAGAGATTATAGAGCAGCTTCCAGGGGTATGCCCAGGAGTATGTATAACTTTCAACTTCGATCCACCTATACGTAGGGTGATATCATCTTTCAAGGTAATATCTGGGACGGGTATTTCTATACTGGCGAAACCGAAATCTTTAGCCATCCTAGAATAGGTATCTAGATAAGGAAGATCGGCTTCATGAATATATAACTTCGCTTCAAATCTATCTCTAAGGAGGCTTGCAGCTCCTATATGGTCGAAATGCGCGTGGGTACATAACACCATAGCGACATCTAAATTTAAACCCTCCACTTTTTCGATTATAGTCTCCCCTTCAGAGCCCGGATCTATTATGCAAGATTCACGTGTAAGTTCGCACCATAATATATAGCAGTTAGTAGCTAAAGGGCCCACGACGATCTTCAACGTATCGAGAGGATTCATAGCGTCAAGATCTTGTAGGAGATACGATGAACCTAAATGTTTTCTTAGCGCGGCGAGGGGAGAAAGCTTATACCCTTGAATCTAGCTATCCTATTGATCCTAACCCTTCGAGGTGTAATGTACATGGAGGTACCTATATGCGTAAATTGTGGTAGGATAGCACAGTATAGATGCGCTATCGATGGGGAGTACTTATGCTATAGGTGTGCTAGAATAGCAGTCGTCGGAGCACACCATATATCTAAGCCTAAGATACCTGGAAATATAGATATCGAGATTACTGATAAGATGAAACAGGATCCGCGGAGAAGAAGTTTATTCGAAAGTTTATGGGATATCCTCGGATATCCTCCAGCTGAAGATGTAGATCTATCTAGGGAGTGGATACCACCAGATTTCTACCCTTACAAGCATAAAGAGTATAACGTGAAAACGTTGTGCATCTACGTGAATGGCGAGCCGGTCGGATTTCTAGATTTCCTCTTCACGATGGATCCAGAGGAGAACATCTCTATACAGTACTGGAAGATGAGCGTACACCCGAAATATCAGGGTGGAGGATTATTCAGACTTATGATAGATAGGTTGAAGCAGATAGCTTATGAGAACAATGCTAAGAGGCTTGTAGTATCCCATGAAAACGATAATATACCAGCTTTCATAGCCGAGTACATGCTCGGAGGTAAGATACTGTACACCCGTGATCTCGTTC
Source organism: Candidatus Bathyarchaeota archaeon (assembly GCA_025058595.1). GTDB lineage: Archaea > Thermoproteota > CALKCG01 > B24 > DRYS01 > DRYS01. Next base: position 2,946 of record JANXEK010000023.1, on the reverse strand, counting down.
GCGAAGAGATAGGTAGATTCGGTATACCTCGAAGGAATGATATAGTATTTGTATATGAACTTAGATAGAATCTAAAACATTGTATAATCATCTTAGATCGCTAGGTTTCTATTCTTATCACTTAAGTATCTTTCCTGTTTCTATATACCACAAGTATAGATCCAACTCTCCGAGGGATATATTCAGCTTTGAAGCTATAACTCTAAGTATAGATTCTATTTCACGATACCTTCTAGGAGTCAACGTCTTAGGCTTCTCTACGATACCGTATCTAGTTAGAAGGTTCAATATATGGAAGTCTATTATAGCTACATCTTCGAACCCCACGTTTCTCAGGAAGTGGCTAGCCTCCTTATACCCGAAACCTTTCACGTTCTCGATAAGCCAATACCTAGCTTCCACACCGCTACTGAAAGAGTCGATTAGCCATCTAAGCTTATGTAGATGCTGTCTAGCTTCGACTATGTATCTAGCTCTAACGTATGGATATCGATGACCAAGCCTCTTCAATTCTTTAGCTAGAATATCCTCTGGTAACGTTAAGAAGCCTCCACCTATCTCCTCCTGTATACGTATACATCTCTCAGCGTTAGACTTAGCTGTAAGTATACAGAAACACAGTTCTGAGAATAGATCCTTATCCGATCCTAGCCTACCTAACCTTCTAAACTCCTCCATCCTAAGCTTTACCTTCTTACCTACATCGCTTTCTATCAAACACTTCATCTCGTATAGAAGCGGCTCGATCATGACTAGTATAGAACGATTATTTCTCTAGGTTATACTTCTACTTTAAGCTCGGGATTATCTAAGTATACCGATGAATCTGAGGGGTTATAATACAGAGATATAGCTTTAACACCTACACCTACCTTAACTGCTAGTTTCAATAGGTTTGCTAGCTTTGGATCTGCATCTTCGTTCGGTTTGAACGCGTTTATATAGGGTAAAGCGGCTATGAACAGTATCATGCAATCTAAACCCTTTGATGAAGCTATTATAAGATCCTCCACATGTCTTCTACCCCTAGCCGATGGGCAATCGGGATACGAAGCAAAAGATCTACCGATTCTCATAACAGCGCTTTTAACCTCTAAGTAGATTATTCTATCTCTAGATCTAAGTAGATAATCTATGAACGAGGAGTGAAGCTGGACGTTTCTCTTAGCTATCCTGAACCCCTTAAGCCAGGGTATCAGGTTTTTGCTCATGGCTTCTTCGAAGAATTTCATCTGAAGATACGTATCGATCAAGGCTGCTAGACTATCATCCTCCACAGCGAAGAGACGATACATGGTCTTCCGATTAGATGTAGCTGTAAGAGAATACGCCAATCTATCTTCGACTATATATTTGTTAAGCCTACCAGTATTGTTCAAGTAGGCTTTAGCTAACATTCCATCTACGGAGATTAGGACTACGAATCTATTTAGCCTTCGGACTATACGACATATGACAGGAGAATCGATTCTAGCTAAGAGTTGATTCAAGATCTAGCCTCGCATAGGACTAAAACTTCAGATTATCGAAAAATGGATCTAGCCTTGATTTATAGCCTCTAACAATCGGATAACGCCTTCGCTAATCTTCTCCAAATCTTCCATATCCGGCTGACCTTGAAACTCGATAGATTCGACTATTTTGAAATACGTTCGAGCTAGTTTATCAGAAACTTTAGATGAGGCAACTTTACTCCAGCCGTAAGATGATATCAATAGTATAGGCTTACCTACTCGAATCTTCCTAGCCATAAGCTCGAGTAGGTAGCTTACATAAGGGAATAGATCGTTTTCGTATACAGAGACCCCTATAACTAAAGCTTCCGAATCTATGATCTCGGATAGTATATCACCTATAGCTGGACGTTCTGAATCAGTGAATTTAAAGGTAACGGGCTTAAAGCCTCTCTTTTCTAGTTCTCCGATAGCATGGTGGATAGCCTTCTCTACAGAACCATACATCGAATTATAAATCACAGTTATCTTACCTCGTTCAGATAATCCTCTAGCCACCCTCTCATAGTAATCTACGATGATCTCAGGGTTTTTACGGAAAATAATCCCATGGGCGGGAGTTATAATCTTAGGAGATACACCTATACCCCTTATCTTATCTAAAGCTTTAAGTATATAATCACTATAATAACCGATAACATTTACGATATACTTACGAACATATTTAAGGTAATTTGTTATATCTTCTTCATCATCGAATACGGTTGAGGGTATAGAGAAGCCTCCGAAGGCATCGCATGAGAGAAGTACACCATCTTCTACGATGTAACTAACGATCGTTTCAGGCCAGTGCAGCCATGGGGTATAGATAAACTTCAACGTCCTATCACCCAGAGAAAACTCTTCTCCATCTTTAACTATCTTGAATTTAAACGAAGCAGTGTATAAGGATTGAAGCATCTTGACGGCGAGCGGATGACATAGAACCTCCGCTATACCGCTATTCGCTTCAAGAACTCTCTGAATAGAGCCGCTATGATCCTGTTCTACATGGTGTACTACTATGTATTTTATATCATTCGGATCTGAAATAGTTCTGATAGCGTCTAAGAGATCTTCAGCATACTCATCTTTCCAACCATCGAAAAGCACCACCCCATCTTTAGAGATTAGTAGGTACGCGTTATACGTTATACCCTCCGGGATATCCCATAAGGCTTCGAAAAATTTTACCCTATCGTTAACCCTCAGGAGGTAGAGGTTATCCAGAATCTTTTCGACGATGTATCTAACCATGAATCTATACCTCCTATCCCTCTACCCTAAATCTAACTATAGCACCGTCATCGATCTCCACGATTCTCTCTATAGATAAGAGTATGCCTGAATCTCTAGCTTCGATTACGAAGTCTTCAAAGTAATCGTAGAAACCGCATGTACGACAAAATGTACCTTTAAACAATACTTCGACATAATCTTTCCCAATAGATTT
>JANXEK010000022.1 GCA_025058595.1 Candidatus Bathyarchaeota archaeon | reverse complement strand
CTAAAATCCCGGAGCGTGTATAGCTCATCACCACTTTCACCGTCTCCCATTTCGTTGCTCCCAGCGATATAGCAGCCTCTCTTATGGAAGGTGGAACCGACGAGAATAGATCTCTTAAGACAGCGGATATTATCGGTATGATCATTATAGCGAGCACTATCCCCCCAGTTAAAATTCCACCTCCATATATAGGTCCAGAGAATAACGGGATAAAGCCGAATAATCTCTGTAGATACGGGTAGATATTATCGCGTAGGAATGGTATTAAGACGTATATCCCCCAAAGCCCATACACTACGCTTGGAACAGCAGCTAAAAGTTCCACCAGAAATGAGAATAAGTAGCTAAGCCTCCTAGGCATATACTCTGAGAGCGTTAAAGCAACGCCAAGACTTATAGGGAAACCTATCGACAACGCTATCGCAGATGTAGTTAACGTACCGAGTATTAAAGGTAAAGCTCCGAAGACACGTTCTATCGCGGGATCCCATATCGTGCCGATTATGAAGCTTAACCCGAAAGTTTCGATCGAAAGACGTGCACCCATAACTAGCTCATAGCACATTAAACCGAGGATTAAGATGACGCTCGATGCGATAAGAGCACTAACCATCTTAAAGATGTAATCGCCAGTAAACGATACTTTAGGAATTAAACGATCTCGAGAACTTAAAATACTAAAAAAGATGTAGTTGAGAGAGAGTTTTTTATGCACCTTCATCTGTCTATCCTCTCTAGCCTCTATAAACTCTTCGCCCGTTAAACGTTATCAACTTGATCGTTTCCTCGTTATGCCTTATCACCTCATCTGGTAGCGGGACGTAGTATAGGTCGGCTGCATAGCTCTGTCCATCATGGATACACCACCATAGGAAGTAGACTAAAGCCCTAGCTGTATCTTCATCCATGTTTGGTAGAACACTAAGCTCCCTATACATAATGATGTATGAAAAGCTTGTTATCGGATAAGCCCCTCTAGCTTCCCTATTATGTACTATGATATCGACTATCGAGACTCTCGACCAGCTTTCATCTCCTCTCGGCAGCGCGACCGCCGCAGCTGCGGCAGCCTTCCTAAAGGATTCTATACTTGGCTCAACAAACTCTCCGGCAGCATTCTGTATACGTCCATACGGCAAATTATTCTTCTTAGCATATGTGAACTCTACATAGCCAATTGAATATGGTGTCTGCTGCACTAAGGCGGCGACACCATCATTACCCTTAGCTCCAAGCCCTACAGGCCATTTCACAGAGGTTCCTTTACCAACGATCTCCCTCCACTCTTGGCTAATGGCAGAGAGATAGCTGGTCCAGATGAAAGTTGTTCCACTCCCATCAGATCTATGCACTACAATTATTTCTTTATCCGGAAGATTGACTCCAGGATTAATCGTCTTTATGCTTGGATCATTCCATTTCGTGATTTTTCCAAGAAATACCTTCGCTAGAATCTCGCCTGTGAAATTTAAGCTGTATGAGACACCCGGTAGGTTATATATCGGGACGACTCCTCCTATAGTTAACGGTATATGTAACGTCCCGGTTGCATTCCTAAATTGGGCGTCACTAAGTGGGACATCGGTAGCCGCAAAATGTACCGTTTTCTCCATATGTGCTCTAATCCCACCACCACTACCGATTGCCTGGTAGTTTACCAGGACTTTAAGCTTAATCTTATGGTACTCGGCAATCCATTTATCGATTAATGGAAATGGAAAGGTTGCACCGGCACCGTTAAGAGATACCTCTCTTTCCTCTTGCGATACAAGTGTTTGGTAGGCTATAACGCTTACAGCTATCATTGTGAGGATGATAATCGCTACTGTGATCTTGCTTCTTGACTTCATATAGTATCCCCTGCGGTATATAGCTTACAGGAAAAGATATATATTTTACCGAAATAGACAATATAGATGAAAGTAAACTATATAGATCAGGTGGGAGGTATGGAAAACGAAGAGGTAAGACGGATCCAACTCACCGGTAAATCGACATATATCATCTCTCTGCCGAAGAGATGGGTTTCTAAGATGGGACTTAAAACTGGTAGCCAAATAGTAATATCGCAAGAAGGTGATTCACTTATCTTAACCCCGAAGGATCTAGTTAAACCTGAAAGGAACCTTCTCGAAGCTATACTCAGAATATCCGTTGATGATACTCCAGAGAAAATAGCTCGAGCAATAATCGCTATCTATCTTAATGGATATAGCTCTATCAGGATTAGAGCGTTAAGCGAGTATATACTTCCATCACAGAGGAATGCTGTAAGGGAATTGGTGAAGAGGAAACTCGTCGGTACAGAGATAATATCCGATTCACCACAAGAGATGATATTGAAAGTATTAGTCAGCTATCCAGAACTCTCTGTGGAAAGCTCTCTTAGACGTATGTGTTTAATCGCATCTTCGATGCATGAAGATGCAGTAAAAGCATTAATAAACCTAGATAGAGAGTTAGCTAGGGATATTATCGAGCTAGATGATGAGGTCGATCGCTTCGGCTTCTACATAATTAGACAGTTAAAGGCTGCTGTACAAGACGATAAAATCCTAAAGGATATAGGACTTTCTAACCCGAAGGATTGCCTAGGCTATAGGGTAGTAGTGAAGTTCGTTGAGCGAATAGCTGATCATGCAACTAGGATAGCAAAAAATGTTCTTTCGATTGATGAAGAGTTAGATGAATTTACTTTAAATAAGATTTCAGAAATAAGCAATTTCGCTAAATCGATATTTGAGAAATCTGTGAGATCATTATTTAAAAAAGATTATTTTTCAGCAGAGGAAGCAATATCAGAAGCTAAAAAAATAACAATAATAGAAACAGAGATAATAAAAGCTATCACCGAAAGGAGAATCGATAGAACGATTCACCCAAATATAAGAATGATTCTAGAAGATATCCGAAGAATCGGAGAATATTCAAGTGATATCGCGGAGATAGTTTTAAACTTAAATGTCAATCAAATAATTATGATTTAAAGGTATATCACTAGTTACGATACCGTATTTGCATAGTTAACCTAAGAAAATCGATAGCAGTATTACTGGTATGAACGTAGCTAAGTACTAACATCGCCATCTCTACACTTAACTTAGGCCTTCATTATGCTTGAATATTTCTTTAGAGCGGTTATAAGGCTAGTATCGTCATGACCTATTCTTAGCCGATATTATAGTACAAGCGATGGTAGAATTCTTGGAAAAAAGAATTAAAGTATACAAAACGCCCTGGGCGGGATTTGAACCCGCGTCCAGCGGGCGACAGCCGCTGATGCTAGGCCGGGCTACACCACCAGGGCTTTCTTAGCGTTTAATTTTCTCGCTAAGGCTCCTTATTAAATCTTCTCCATACTCAAGGTTGGTTTTACATACTGTACATTCTCATCGTAGTATGTAGGTAAGAGCTATATGCTTTGATTCCCTTGGAGTAAGTTGTATGATTCGTATATTGGCTATAGTAGGTAGTCCTAGGATTGGCGGTAACACTGAGATACTAGCTAGTGAAGCTCTTAAGGCTGCGGCTGAAGAAGGTGTGGAGACGGAGATGGTAAGGCTTGCTGAGAAGGAGGTTAAGCCATGCGACGCCTGTCTCAGTTGTAGGGTTACTAGGGATTGTCGTATAAGAGATGATTTCCAAGGGATATTCGATAGGATGGTTGAAGCTGATGGTATAATACTAGCTACACCAGTATACTTCGGGTCTGCTACACCCCAGATTATGGCTTTAATCGATAGAGCTGGCTATCTATCTATGGCTAGGGGTAGGGTTTTCGAGAATAAGGTTGGAGGCGGGATAGTCGTAGCTAGGCGTGCTGGGCAGAACTTTACGTTAGCGCAGCTAATATTCTTCTTCCTACATCAGGGTATGATCGTTCCTGGATCTACCTATTGGACTATAGCTTTCGGTAGGGAGAAGGGTGATGTAGTTAAAGATGTAGAGGGTGTTAATACTGTTAGAAACATGGCTAAGAAGATGGTATGGCTTATAAGGAAGATTAAAGGTATAGATTAGATGTATGTCAATATACACTAGGATGTTATAATCCATTCATACATATAGTTAACGTTTAAATAGACGTTTGTTAACATACTTAAGGATCGTTATGTACAGTGAAGCTGTAGAAGAAGCTGTAAAGCTTCTTAGAGTGAATGACGTTAGATGGGTTCATACAGCTTTCGTCGATATAAGAGGTGTGATGCACGATATAGTCGTACCTGCTAGAGAGTATATAGAAGGAGATGCCTTCAGGTATGGTGTAGGCTTCGACGGCTCATCTGTTAAGGGCTTCAGGGGCATAGAGGAATCTGATATGGTTATAATACCCGATCCTAGAACTTTAGCGGTGATACCATGGATAAAAGAGGAGTCGCAGAGGAGCGCTATAGTCCTAGGGGATGTCTATGAATCCTACGGTGAACCCGATCCATCAGAAGCATGTCCACGTGGATACGTAGCTAAACATGCCGAGAAGACGTGCGAAGAGATGGGTTTAACAGCGTTTATAGGTGCTGAGATAGAGCACTTCGTGTTCAAATCCATCGATCCGACTAAGCTTGTATGGGATCTATGGGTTGGTCCTAGAGATCATGAGTTTGAATCTTGGGGTGCACCTAGGATATTACCTGAATCGCCTGAGATATCTCCAGGAGGATACATAATTAAGCCTAGGGACGCCTATCTACGCCCCCCACCCGAGGATACTACGCTCGAGTACCGTAACGAGGTTGCCTCCATACTAGAGGATAGCTTCAGGTTTAAGTTAGAGAGGCATCATCATGAAGTAGCTACGGCAGGTCAGGTGGAAGTAAACTTTAGGTTCGGTAGACTTGTAGAGACCGCCGATAAAGTCATATACTATAAGTTTGTAGCTAAGAATATCGCTAAGATACATGGTCTTATAGCTACCTTCATGCCTAAACCTATATATCTAGATAACGCTAGCGGTATGCATGTACACGTATCTTTATGGAGCGGTGATAGGAACATAATGTATGATGAGGATGATAGCTACGCTGAGCTAAGCCAGGAAGCTAGATACTTTATCGGAGGCCTCCTAGAGCATGCTCGAGCTTTAACAGCTATATGCTGTCCTACAGTTAACTCCTACAAGAGGCTAGTACCTGGATTCGAAGCTCCCATATACGTAATCTGGTCTAGACGTAATAGATCAGCTCTAGTTAGGATACCTATGTATCTTAGAGGATCCGAGTATGCCTTACATAAACGTATAGAGTATCGCGCCGTAGATCCTTCATGTAACCCCTACCTAGCGTTCTCATGCATAATCGCAGCCGGACTTGACGGTGTAAAAAGGAAGATCGATCCAGGTGATCCTGTAGATGAGAATGTCTATAGGCTTCCAGATGAGAGGCGTAGAGCTCTAGGTATAAAAGAGCTTCCTAGTACACTTAAAGAGGCTCTAGAAGATATGGAGGGAGATGATATTATTCACCGTACGCTAGGGAGCCACATCTTCGATAGATTCATAGAGTATAAGATGGAGGAGTGGAGACAATACTCTATGTATATAACCCCGTGGGAGATAGTAAAGTACTTGGATTGTTAAGCCTATCTTAGGATCCGTCTGCAGATGTGAAAGTATAAGTAGGTTTGATGCTCTCAAGGATCTATATAGGTGTCCGTTAGGGTTGAGAGCATACATACTCATAAGGGCTAAGCCTGGAACATCTGAGGATGTCGTCAGGAGGATTAAGGAGAAGGTTAGAGAGGTTTTATTAGCTGACTCCGTATACGGTAGGTTCGACGCTATAGTCGTACTAGACGTCCCAAGCTTCGATAGGTTGAACGAGATAGTGTATAGGGTGATAGCTAGCGATCCTGATATCGTACACACAGAGACATCTCTAACTCTATCGTAGGAGGGCTACCGCGCCGTGGATTCTAAAACGAAGTCTCTCCGGAAGAAGCCTATAAGAGCGTTCGTACTCGTTACGACAAAGCCAGGTACCTCTGAAGATATAGTTAGTTCTAGGAAGATAAAGGGTGTTAAGCTAGCGAACTCAGTTTTCGGAAGATACGATGCTGTGATCGTTATAGAAGCTGAAAGTTTAGAGGAACTGAAAAAGATAATATATGAAGTGATCGAGCAGCATCCAAATGTTATACGTACTGAGACCTTGATATCTCTACAGCGATGATAGCCCTGCTAACCCGTTCTATACATCCACCGAATCATCTAGCCTCACGGTAGCTCTAAGGAGCTAGCTATATAGCTCTATCGATAATTTGGTATCCTCCTCTAGCTTGATCGGTTTGGCGAATTTTAGTAGAGCTTCATCCCCGATAAAATCTAAGCTAAACTCTAATCCGCATCCATCGATAGAGGCTCTAGCTTTACTAAACCTAGATGCTGTACGTATCGCGATGCTACTAACCTCTATAGACCCCAATCTACCCTCCACATCTAACCTAATCTTACCCTCTAGAAGCTTATACGCTACGGATACCACAGCGCCCGGTAGTAGTATCGGTCCCTTGAAATCAATCCTACCAACCTTCGGATCGATCCTAAGTATGCCATCCACTCCTCTATACAGTGCTCCTGCTAGCGCGTTAAATATGGTTAGCGATACGAGAACCCTGAAGTAGTGCCCCCCACATTCTATATGGTTCCAGTAGAAGCCCCAGCTCCTATATCTTTCATGTACAGATCTAAGAAGCTCTATACCCTCGTCTATCATACCTTCATCTATCATATGCGTAGCTACAGGTATCTCTATTCCGGTCCACGGTGTATCCGCTTGGGATCCAATCGTATACGGTATCGATGATTCGTTGAAATACTTCATATCGCCGACTAATGCAGGCCTAGGTTTGCCAGGATATATAGCGTTTATAAGTCCCTCCCATCTCTTGAAGTTATACTTGTATATAGCTTTAAGCATCGATACAACCTTCTCTCTATCGAACGCATAATCTAAGCCTAGAAGGAATTTGAGATACCATTCGCCTGTAAGCGCCGCACTCATGCAGGCCCTATCCCTCATACCGCTTATAGGATCGTACCAGTTATCGAAGTATTCTCCGTTCCATAGGAGCTTCACGAAGTTTTCCACGGCGTAGCCGTATATTCGTTCGAACTCCTTAGCATCATCGATGAAGCCGTTAAGCTTAGCAGCTTCTATAGATGCCTTAAGCGATGCTATCCATAGATCTGATGTGAAGGCCGCTACGCCTAGTAAGCTTAATGCATCGAACGTATTCACGGATATAGGTATATGCATTGGGCCTGAGAGGAGTATCCTGAGGGATTCAAGCAGTCTTCTACCCATAGCTCCGCTTATAGCTTCAGCTACTTGAGAGAATCCTTCGTAGCCTGATGGCGGTGAATGATACATAAGCTTGAGACCTGCATCATCATGTTGCACCAGCACGGCTTTAGCGACAGTCTTTATAGACCCCCATAGCCTAGATAGATAGTCTCGGTCGCCGGTCCAGTAGTAGTTTAGGAGAGCTATCAGTATATACTCTGGTAGGAGATCATTCCTATCATAAGTATCCACTACATCTAGGGATGCTATGAAGAAATGTGGAACCCTTCCTGTAGGATCCTTACCGGTTCTATCTACTATCTCCCTTATAGTCTTCCTGAATTTTTCGATATCATGCTGTATCGATGGGTCTCTCTTTAAAGCATCTCTATAGAGCTGCATATTCTCTGGGAAGGCTAAAGCGAACAGTTCGTAATATGGAGTCTTATCTCTATCCAGTATATACCTCTCCGCATTGAAGACTATATTCTTAGCTAGGTCTGGGTATAGGTATGCTATTCCTGTTATGCCCCAGAGAGCTACATCCACCGTGTTAAATCCGCAGCATCCAGGTCCACCCTCCCATACACCGAATCTACCATCCCTCAGTAGCCAGGTACACTTAGATAGAGTCGTTATCTGCGATGAAGCTAGATCTACGAGCCATCTATCGTACGATGCATCGTAGAGTGTATCTACAAATTTTCTGGTCTTAGAGTATAGGTAATCGAAGTTATCCACCGTGTAATCGATAACCGCTATAACGTCTGAGAATAGATTCTCGTAGTAATGACCTACTCGTATACCCCTCACATCTATATGGTTCGGGTAATACCAGGCTAACAGAACGATAATTCTACCCTCACTGCCAGGTTTAACTTTTATACTCTTAGTGAGACAGCCGTAGATATCTGAACCATAAGCTTCGATATCTGCTGAACCCGATACGATCCCATCACCTCTGAAATCTACTAGTAGCCTTCTCACAAGGTTAGAGAACATCCTCCTATCATCCGGGGTCACCTTTATACTTACAGACGAATCCGCCCTACCCAAAACGGTTAACGCTAGGGAGCCGTTGAACATACAGTGATCCGAGCTTAAACCTTCACCTCTGAATAGTATAGCCGTATACCTGCCGCTATCATACAGCTTATTAACTATCTTTACATTGGAATCTACCCTATGTGGGTTCCTTAGGATGGATAGTAGCGATATTTCGACTTCTTTCGAGCCGTTATTCTTGAAACGGAATATGAGAATAGCTACAGGTATAGACGAATTCTTAATATCGGAGGGTATAAGCGGGGAGAAAGCCTCCATGGAGATATCTAAACCTAAATATTCGAAGGAAGGGTCGCTGTACCTGAGTATAGCGAAAGGCGGTTTACCTTCGAAATCTATCTTCTCAACCGGTTTAATCCATGGGATACGATAAGGGTCGACTACAGATTGCCATAATCGGTAGGTTATATCCGGATCGCTATCCTTCCATAGACTAGTCGTTAGAAACCTAGCTACAGGATCCTCTCCATCCGATAAGATCCTCAAAGCGAATATGAGATCATCCCTACCTAGATACTGCTCTACCTCACCTCCAGCCCTCCACGGCCTATTATTGAAGATCTGCCACTCGTAAAACCTTCCATCCATCCTAACCTCTATCGAACCTGTACCAAGCCCTCCTAGAGGTATCCCTGAGTAAGCTGGTGTGGCCGAGGATAGATTCATAGCTTACCCCCGATATATCCGATCCCACTATTATCTATATAAGCTGTTAAGATAGTCTGTACCGTTTAAGGATCTTAGATAGCTCCGACGCTATACCCATATTACTGCAAGCTACTACGGAGCTCCTAACACCAGGTTCTAGCTTAGGCTTCAATCTATCTAGATGTTTATCGAATAGGTAGCCTCCAGCTTCTTCTAGTATGAATCCTGCTGCGGCGAAATCTGTAATCCTGAGTATACCCCTTAGATCTACGAATGCTTCGAGTCTACCGGATGCTACCATGCATATCTCTAACGCATCCGACCCTATACACCTTACATGAGCCGCCCTCCCGATTATATCGATGATGCCAGAAGCCGTAGAGCTATCCACTATCCTCTTAAAGTTTAGATCTATAGCTATCATAGCATCCTCTAACCCAACTATACTAGACGGCTTCACAGATTTACCGTTTAGATACGCTCCACTACCTCTACAAGCTTCGAATACCTGATCTAAGGCCGGGTTTACCACGACCCCAGACTCGATACTATCCCAACTAGATCCGCTAGCTATAGCTAAGCTTAGAGAGTAGAGTGAATACCCTCTAAGAAGGTTTGTAGATCCATCTATAGGATCCAGTACGAGTACAGGTGGCCCTCCACCACCCCACGATATGACGCCGCTCTCCTCTGTTATCAACGTCGCATTCTTCAACCTCTGTCTAAGTACCCTGGCTATAGAGGCTTCGACCTCTAGATCTACCTCCCCTAACCTATCTTCAGCTAGCATCCTGTGTAGCGTCTCTACGCCTTCGTTTAATGCCTCTACGAGGAGCCTAGATCTATCCATAACATATTCGAATCTAGTATACGACGACCTTATTAATACCTTCTATCCTCAGAAGTTCTGGTATTATATCCCCCGGTACAGGTTTCTCTGTTATTATCGTGAGTTTAGGTTCAGGGTGTAGATCTGGGTCATCCGCTACGGCTTGCCTTATGCTTATCCCCCTCTTCGCTATAGCTTGAGCTGCACCGGCTAGTATACCTTTCATCCTAGAATCTGCGTATATCTCGATCACGCTATAGCCTAGGAGTTTAGCTACATCAGCTAGGAATGCTCCTGAAGGTTTGAGCTTAGAGAATATCTCCCTTAGAAACTGATCCTCCAGTATACTCTTAGCCGTAGCTTTAACCGTCCTCCGATCTACACCTAGAGCTCTCGCTATCTTAGCTTCATCCATCTCTATAGATCCGCAATATATCTTACCATCGAGACCTATCCTTAACCCTAACTCGACTAGAGCTCTGGCAACCTTAAGTCTTCCAGGATACTCTTCAAAGTGCTTAGCTATCTTATTCCACAAAACTATTCTTAAACGTATTGAAATAGACGTTGAAGCCTATAAAGGTTTCTCATCCTAAGCGGAAGCCTTGATTAAAGCATCCATATCCTCGGCTAATTCCTCCATAGACGCTACACCTATCATAACCGATTTTACGCCTATAGATTTGAATATATAGCGGAACGCATCTATAGGACCGACTCTCCCCCCTGCTAGAGGCTTTATAGCTATTATCTGTCTACGAGCATTAGCTACGGCATACTCTACGCTCTCCTTAGACGGAAGCATTAAAGCTCCTATAGGATTTAACGGCGTTACATATCCTTCAAAGCTTAGATCTGATTCTTCGAGTATGGGTATAACCGAGCCTGCATGATGAGAGCCTACGAATATCTTGTCGAAGCCTACACTTCTAAGGATATCCATACACTCCCCTATGAGATCTAACCTATGCGTTAACGTTAAGAGATCGATTTCTGAGCCGAGCTCTACGAATAGGCATACATCTGGATCGAAATATGACGCTCTTTCTTCGAGTAGTCTTGAATCTACGGATAACTCTTGGAAATCTCTATACTCGTATGGCTTTATATCGGTCAAAGCCTTAGAGAATATCTCTCTCCATCCAGATCTACACGATAGTATGGGATCCCTGAGGTATCTCTCCCTCAAAATGTATGCATCCATCATACTCTTAGATTCTAGTACGATGTACGTAACCCAACGTTTCACATCGTCCATCCTTTCCCCCCTAACAGTTAAAGGTATGCTTATGCAGGGTGCTAGTATCCAATTAACCCCTTCATCCCTAAGCTTAGATATCGATAGGAAGAATAGCTTAACAAGCCTATCCTCTGAGTATGTAGGAGCTGCTATAACCCTAATGCCATAATCTATGTAGGCTGATCTAAGTATCTTCATGGTTTCGTTCGAATCGGAGAATCTCTCGACGTATAATCGATTTTTCTCAGCTCCCTGATACGATTCACCTAGGAACGGTAGGCATCCCAGTATAACTCTAGGTATATCCATAACCCTAATATCGTCTTATACAGCTGAAAGTTAAAGGTTAGGTGTTCCGTGTTATGCCCTTCGTCGTAGCTGCTACATGGAGCTTCGGCTTGAGAGCTGTATCTAAAGCAGCCGAGATACTCGCTTCCGATGGAAAAGCTATAGATGCAGTCGAGGAAGGGATAAAAGTAGTCGAGCTCGATCCGGAGGTATTAACAGTCGGTCTTGGAGGCATACCTAACCTCATAGGTGTATGCGAGCTCGATGCCTCGATAATGGATGGATATTCTCTTAAAGCTGGAGCCGTAGGCGGGGTTAGGAACGTGTTAAACCCGATATCCGTAGCTAGGAAGGTTCTCGAGTTAACACCTCATATACTATTGGTTGGTAGTGAAGCTACTAGCTTCGCTTCTAAGCTTGGTTTAACCATACTAGAGTTTACGTGGAAGAGTGGAGCGTTAGAGAAGTGGAAGGAGCTCCTATCTAAGATGGAGGCTGGAACCGATCTCCAACCCTACATAGAGAGGATTAAAACGTATGCCGAATACTATAGGCTCCATGAGACTATATCTATAGTAGCCTTAGATAGGTATGGAAACCTCGCATCGGGCAGCTCTACTACAGGTTTACCGCTTAAGATCCCTGGGAGAGTGGGAGATTCAGCTATCATCGGAGCAGGCGTCTACGCAGATAATAGCGTAGGAGCTGCATGTACGACTGGTGTAGGTGAGATAGCTCAGATAACGTTACTATCTAAGGGTGTATGCGATCTTATGCGTAGAGGTTTGGATCCGCAAAAAGCATGCGAGAAAGCTATCGCAGATACTTTCAGGTATAGATGCTATCCTGGGGGTATAGCTGTATTAGCGATCGATCGGATAGGAAGGATCGGAGCTGCATCGTCACGTAAAGATTTCTTATATGCGTACATGATCGAAGGTATGGATAAACCTGAGTTGAAACCTGGCGTATACATCGAGCGGTGAAAGCTGGAATCCCCTAGGAGGTATCCCTGCTAAAGTAGGTTTCAGGGTTGATATTAGCGAAACCGTTACTCGGGCCGAACACATCAATCCCTATATAGGGATATCAAGGCTGGAGCCGGATCTGAAACCTACGGCAGCTACACCTATCAAACCTACTAGATCTGATAGGGGTATATCTACATCTATGATCTTTAAGTAGGTCATCTATGTTACCCCTATACGTAGAGGAGATAGCGATAGGAGGTATATAGCTAGAATCTGTAGGTGAATAGTAAGGCTTTCATAAGATCTTCCAATTCAAGTTTTAAGTTTAATGTTAAAGTCTATCGTCGTGTACTATGTAAGCGTTAACGTTAACCTATATCGAGCTTCCCATAACTAGACATCGTACCATACCTAGATAATCTATATATCTCAATCCTATGGAACATCCTCTTCAGGGTGGTATTCGTGAAGGTTTCATGTCAAGAGAATCTATTGCCAGGCGGCACGTTCAAGGATAAGGTATGTATGGCTGAGAAGCTTGGGTTCGATGCTATCGAAGTTTGGGGTAGGGATCTAGATGCTAGGATGAAGTCTATATTAGATGCCGTTTCATCGAGTCGAATCAAGATTTCTACTATATGCAGTGGCTATCCCGGTGATCTTCTAGGCTTAGATAGAAAGGAGAGAGAGGACGCTATGAACGGTATAATCGAGAGACTTAGGTATGCATCAGAGCTTGGAGCTGTAGGCTTAATAGTCGTCCCGACTTTCAGTAGACCTAAGCTTCCAGATCTATATCCGTTATACCGTGATGTAATCGAGTTGGAGAGGAGGCTTCTAATCGAGGAGCTTAGAATTCTAGATAGGTATGCAGCCGACTATGGAGTATATATACTGTTAGAACCTATCAATAGGTATGAGACGCATTTCATGAATAGAGTTCTAGATGCCGTTAAGATCGTAAGCGAGGTATACGGTGATAATACGGCGGTTATGGCTGATTTCTTCCATATGAATATAGAGGAGAGGGATATCTCGGAGAGTCTACTCTCATGTATCCATATACTCAAGCATATACATTTAGCGGATAGTAATAGACTCCCACCGGGTTTCGGTCATACAGATTTCAAGACACCTTTAACCCTTCTCAAGAAGCATGGATACAGATACTATATGGCCTACGAGTGTAGGATACCTGAACCTGTAGAATCGAATCTAGAGAGATCTCTAGAATATGTAAGGAAGCTGGGCGAGTAGTATGACGAGGATTCGTATAGGGTTTGTAGGCGCCGGCGGTATAGCTGGGCTGCATGCTAGTAAGCTATCGACGATACCTGAGGTGGAGATAGCTTCGGTAGCCGATATCGTATACGATAAAGCTAAAAGTTTCTCTGAGAAGTATGGCGGCAGGCCGTATAACGATTGGAGGGAGATGTATAGATGCGAGAGGCTAGATGCTGTATGGATCTGTATACCTCCATATGCGCATACGGATGAAGTCGAAGAAGCGGCTGAGAACGGTATCCACGTATTCGTGGAGAAGCCTATAGCTTTAACGTTGGAGAAAGCTGAGAGTATGAGGAGGGCTGTGGAGGGGGGTGGTGTTATCTCATGGGTTGGATACCATTTCAGGCAGGCTTACTCTATCAGACGTTGCAAGAACGTATTGGATGAATCTGGTCCTATAGGTATCGTCCTAGGTAGATGGTGGGGTGGGATAGTAGGGGATCCTAAACATTGGTGGTGGAAGAAGGAGCTTAGCGGAGGACAGATAGTGGAACAGGCTACGCATATATTCGATCTAGCAAGGTTTCTCATAGGCGATGTTTCGAGGATCTACGCAGAGTTAACCAAATCCATGTTTACAGATATATCGGATCTAACCATAGAAGATGCTGCCGCGGTTATACTACGTTTTAGGAGTGGAGCTATAGGTGTTATAACCAATACATGCGGTGCTAATCCTCAAGCTCATAAGGTAGAGATGGATATAGTAGCTAGGAAAGCTCATATAGAGATACGCGGTACGAAGAAAGCCTCTATATACAGGGTTGATGGTGTAGAGGAAGTTACATCGCTTAACGATCCATATCTAGATGAAGATTTAAAATTCATAGGAGCTATCATAGGTAGGGGTGTGAGCGAGGTTCCGATAAGCGAAGGTGTGAAGACGCTTAAGCTTACGTTAGCAGCTTTGGAGGCATACGAGAGGAAGTCACCTATAGAGATCGAGTGAACTGTAAGATCTCGATCTAATACGATCGATACCCTTTTCGCTTACATCTTATATACCATCCATTCTTAATGAACATTTTTGATCAGTAAAGTTTAATAGTAGGCTTAGATGTACTTAGTGGGCTTGACCTTTATGCTTGGAGGGATATGTAAGGTAGTACTGGATGAAGAGTTCATACCTAGGAGTTGGTACAATATACTGCCAGATCTACCGGAGCCTCTACCGCCACCGTTAAACCCGAATACGAGAGCGGCGATCGATCCTAGAGAACTCGAAGCAGTATTCGCTAAAGAACTGATACGACAAGAGGTTTCACAGGATAGATGGATACCCATACCTGACGAAGTTAGGGATGTTTATAGGCTTTGGAGACCTACACCTCTGTATAGGGCTTATAGACTTGAGAAAGCTTTGAAAACCCCGGCTAAGATCTACTACAAGTATGAGGGTGTAAGCCCTCCTGGAAGCCATAAGCCGAATACAGCTGTAGCGCAAGCATACTACAATATGAGGGAAGGTATAGAGAGGCTTACGACCGAAACAGGAGCTGGGCAGTGGGGTTCAGCTCTAGCCTTCGCATGCACGTTATTCGGTCTAAAATCTACTATCTACATGGTTAAAGTTAGCTATAACCAGAAGCCTTATCGTAGAATTCTGATGGAGATGTGGGGTGCAGAGGTTCTAGCTAGCCCGAGCGATAGGACTGAAGCCGGGCGTAGGATACTCGAGAAAGATCCGGATAATCCCGGTAGCCTAGGTATAGCTATAAGCGAAGCTGTAGAGGATGCTGTTAAAGATCCTAAGGCTAAGTATACTCTCGGAAGCGTATTGAACCATGTACTATTACATCAAACCGTTATAGGGTTGGAGGCTAAAGAGCAGATGGCTATACTAGATGAGTATCCGGACGTCGTAGTAGGATGCATCGGTGGAGGTAGTAGCTTCTCAGGTTTATTCTGGCCCTTCTACTATGATAAGGTATCTGGGAAAGCCCTTAAAGATGTTAGATTCATAGCCGTGGAACCTACGGCATGCCCATCTATAACCCAAGGATACTATACATATGATCACGGAGATACGGCTAGACTGACACCGCTTCTAAAGATGTATACCTTAGGACATACGTTCATACCTCCACCTATACATGCAGGAGGGTTAAGGTATCATGGAAAAGCTCCGACGCTATGCCTACTAGCTAAACATAAGCTTGTCGACGTTATGGCTTACGATCAGGTAAGCGTATTCGATGCAGCCGCACTCTTCACGAAAACCGAGGGGATACTACCAGCTCCTGAGCCTAGTCATGCTATCAAAGCTGTGGTAGATGAAGCCTTGAGATGCCGTGAGAATGGGGAGGAGAAAACCATACTCTTCCTACTATGCGGTCACGGTCTACTAGATATGCAAGCGTACGACGACTATCTTAGAGAAAAGCTACAGCCATACTACTATCCTAAGGAGAAGATAATGGAAGCTGTGATAGAGTTAAAGAGGTTATATCCATGGCTAGATGAAGATCTATCTAAGATAACCGTATAATACGAATATAATTAGAAAGAACCTTTCTATTCTCATACTATGAATGCTTCTATTCATCCTGATATACTATAGATCTTGCTTTTAGAGCTGTATGCGATAAAGTTTACAAATCCAACTTTCTGATAATTCTACTTTATCATTTCTCTGAAGGCTTGGAAGAGAAGATACTCAACAATAAATACTACAAGTTATTATTATGATCCATTCAAGCATGAACCAGCTAGAGTGAGAAGGATTGCCTATGAATCTCTTTCAATTTTATAAGATCTCGCTTTTACTCATACTAAATGATCATTTTTAGCGGTATTTTCTGTTTTCCTACCTATAAGATAAAACCGATATACTTCGATAACGGTGAATGAAACGGTCGAATGATAGTTTATAAAACCGACTATACACTAGATGCTAATGATATTTTCTAAATAATAGATATATTATACCTAAAATTATATATAAACCCTATAAAGATTTAGCTACTTAGCATCTTTCCTTAAAGAACAGCTTCTAATGACATCATGATCGTATAAAGGAGATATTTTAGCTAAATGTGATAGATAAACGTAAGAAAATGTAGTTTATTTCGATAAACTAATAAAGTTATATTCCTAAATTTAGTCGTCTAGCAGTATAGATTCTATAGCGTCGATATCAGATTCTTCTGGTAAAGGTATACCCGTCGCTTTTGCGGCACGCTCTGTTAGGGCGAATAGATCGTTTCTCGAGGCTAGGTTAAGCTTAAATTTACGCATACCAGCTAGAAGCTGTTGCAGTCCGATCCTAATCTTTTCTAGGTAGCTGTATAGTCCGATACTACCCCATGGAATGGAGTATACCTTATCCCCTAGTTTAGCTCTAAGCTCTGGTAGCGATGCGAAGAATTTCTCAGGATCGTCACCATATATGTTGACGAAGCTTTTCGGCAGCTCGTTCTTCCTAGCTAATTCGACGAAGTGTTCAGCTTTCATCGCGGCTGTGAGCATGGCACGCCCTATGACGATAGCCTTAACATACGGTTGATCGCCGAAGTTACTCATAGCTATAGCCTTTAGTATCTGCGTCTCATCTATGAAGCCTCCAGCCATAACTATATCTGGGATATATCGACCTTTGCTTCCGAGTATTTGTAGACATTTAAGGACCTGAGCTTCAAGATATACAGTAGGGATACCCATCTCATCCATCATAGGCACTGGGCTCATACCTGTACCCCCTTCGCATCCGTCGAATGTAACATAATCTATCTTAGCTTCAGAAGCTACTTTGAGTGTATAAGCTGTAGCAGTCGGTCTATAAGCTCCGGTCTTCAAACTTATATGTTTAGCTCCATGCTCCCTAAGCCTATCTATGCCTTCCAAGAAATCCTCTCTGGAAGCCATACCTACACGGCTATGTCTTTCGAAGCTTCTGATAGCACCCATCTTGAACGCAGCTCTAACCTCTGGATCCTCTGGATCTGGTATAACGAGGTACCCCCTCCTCTTAAGCATGATAGCTCTATCTAGATCTGATATCCTAACCTCGCCGCCTATAGCTTTAGCACCTTGACCCCATTTCCTCTCTATTACGTCTACCTCAAGTTTGGTTAAAGCGTAGATATCTACTCCCAACCTCTCATCTTCGACATTAGTCTGTACAGCTATACCGCCATAAACTCCATCCCAGAACTCTCTATAAGCTTCAACCCTAGACTTTAACGCTGGAGATTCTACAACCTTTCCACCAGATATAATGGCATCTGGATCCATACCAACTACGTTCTCTCCAACCGTAACTATTATACCGGATAGCGCCGCACCTATAGCGATACTTCTCCAATACTTAGCAGCTACCGCTGTAGAGCCTAGAGCACCTGTTATCACAGGTATCCTAAGCTTAATACCCCCTGCTATAGTCGTCACATCGACGTTAGGGAATAGAGCTTTATCTGGGTCAGGCTCTATACCTTCTGCACCTCTAACTTCGCAGTGGAAGTTGAAGTGGCCCCAATCTAATCCGTAATCTTTTACAGCTCCTGCTGTGCTAAGCCCGAATAGGAATGGAGCTGGATAGAGAGCTTCCCTCCCCCTCAATGCTGAGAGGGCTATCTGGCATAGGAAGGGGCAATCTTCTATGCATAACGGACACATTCCGCTCGAAGCTGCTGGATCCCTAACTCTTAACGTAGTCCATGTAGTCGACTTAGAGTTGAGGTAGGATGAATTCATGACCGAGAAACGTAAAAGGCGTTATAACCGACTTATAAATATATCGGAAAACGGTTACCGTATACGATGTTCCATGGTATCTAGGTTAAGCTATGTATGTTCCGTAGGTATTAGTTTACGTTTTGAACCCAGATCTCTAATCACTCTAGAAAGGTTTAATCTGGTATACGGAGCCAATCTACAGGTAACTTAAAGTTTAAGCTTTAAAAGCGATCTATAACTTATCGATGGCTTTAGCTCAGATTGGGCTAGCTCTACTTATGTTAGGCTTTGTACTCATAGTATGCGGGGTAATCCTAGCTGTGATTCAGAGCTTTAAGGCAGCTAGACGGAGAGTTGGAGGAGCTATACTTATAGGACCTTTCCCCATAATATTCGGGGATAGAGATTTCGTTAAATACAGCTTCGCTCTACTAGTAGTCATGGCTATATTAGCGTTGATCCTATTATTGCTACCATCGATGTTGGCCTAGCTCAGATCTACGCCCTATAGACTTAACGGTTGGAGGGATAAAGTTATCTTACACCTGATAGCTTTGATTCTTATGGATGGGGGTAGCCTCTATCGATGGTAGTCTTATGCGAGGAGTGTGGTAGGTATCAAGCTAGATATGTATGCGGTGAGTGTGGTAGAAGGGTTTGTGCCCTGTGCTTCGACGTATATTCCGGGTTATGTAGGTTTTGCTTGAAGGAGAGGGGTGTTGAAAGCTTTTTAGAAGCTAAACCAGCCGGATTGGTGGAGCTTCCCATAATCATGATATTACTAGGTGTAGCTCTTACGTTTATAGGAGCTCTTCTCATAGGGCTATCTGGCTTCGAATCTGGAAGTGTAAGCGGCGGTATAGTCGTAGTACCGTTCATCCCTATACCTATAGGTGTAGGGTTCGGTCCATATGGTCCGATTATAGCGATCCTAACATATATAATGGCTATCGTACTCTTCATATTAATGATCTTTTGGTGGAGGAGGGTAAGAAAAATATAGGGGTAACCATCCCTTATACTAGATAGGTGGAATATATCTTTGGATACCTCATGGGAAGAGTTTAGACGTAGGTATCCGAATCTAGCTAGAGAGATAGAGAAGAAGACTATGTATATATCGGTAGGAGGGGTTAGATGGGAGGATGGGGAGGATTACGATGAGCTTAGGAATCCTGATGCTGTATCGTTCCTTAGGAGATGCGATACAGATGAGGAGGCATACGATGTTATAGATTACCTAGAGAGGAGGGGTGAGATATCTAAGGAGTATGCAGAATCCCTGAGGAAGCAGGTTAGGGAGAGGGGTGTGAGATCGTTCGGTTCCCGTAAACCTATGGGCTACTACCTTTCGAGGTACTATTACGGTGAGGATGTATAGGTTTCGATTCCGATCCAATCTAGCTTTGGTGGGTACCCTATATCCGTTAAGGTTTTCAATAGTTCGCGTAGCTCGTCTTCAAACCTTCCATCCCTTAAAAGTATGACGTACCCATTCTTAATACCGTTGAAATGTCTTCTATCCTTTGTTACGAATATAGCTGATCGTTCCTCTATGAAGTTTTTTATCGCGTCATCGGATGCATCGATAGAGAGGATATCTCTGATATGGTAGCTTTCCCCGTATCCTAAAGCTTTCAAGCATCCGACAAGTAGCGGCGGTAGCATAGCATCTATGAGTATTATAGGGGTAACCCTCATACTCCTACTCTAAAAAAGTAGAGTGGTATGTATATAAAGGTTATTTACAATGTTGTATCAAAAACTCTACTTTTATGTAGATGGTAGGGGAATGTTTATCCCGCTGCTCTACACCGTTTTTCTATGTAAGGAAGGTACGATATGCTGGAGACTGTATTCGATAGAGCGTGTAGAGAGATCGTAGCTATCCTAGCATCTACGCCTAACCCTACCTCTAGGGATGTAGCTAGGGTTAAACTCGATGTAGCGAAAAAGTATGCTTTACCTAGGATCCCATCGAATAGCGAGCTACTACGATACGTATCTGGATACGAGGATTTAAGGAAGCTTCTAACGAGGAAGCCTGTTAGAAGTATAAGCGGTGTTATCGTAGTAGCTGTTATGACTAAGCCTTATCCATGCCCTCAATCTGCTCCATGCCTATACTGTCCGGGTGGACCAAGATACGGTACTCCTCAAAGCTATACTGGTAGGGAGCCTGCGGCGCTTAGAGCTATACAGTACGATTATGACCCGTATAAGCAGGTTAAAGCTAGGATGGAGCAGCTTGAGAAGGTTGGTCATAGAGTTGATAAGGTTGAGTTGATAATCTTAGGGGGTACGTTCACAGCTCTACCTAGGGGTTATACTGAATGGTTTGTTAAGAGATGTTTAGATGCGTTTAACGGTAGGGATTCTAGTAGTCTTGAGGAGGCTAAGAAGCTAGCTGAGGATGCTTCTACGAAGGTATCTGGGATAACCGTCGAGACGAGGCCTGATTGGTGTAGGGAGGAGCATGTAGATCTTATGTTGAATCTAGGTGTTACTAGGGTTGAGATCGGTGTTCAGACTATCTACGACCATGTATATAGTATGGTTAGGAGGGGGCATAGGGTTTCAGATGTAGTCGAAGCTACTAGGATAGCTAAGGATGCAGGTTTAAAGGTGACATACCATATGATGCCTGGTCTTCCAGGTTCTGATAGGGGTATGGATGTAGAGATGTTTAGGGAGGTATTCAGGAATCCTGATTTTAGACCTGATGCTTTGAAGATCTATCCATGCCTAGTCGTTAAAGGCTCTGATCTCTATGATCTATGGGTTAAAGGATTGTATAAACCCTACGGATGCGGCGAGCTTATAGATCTTCTAGCCGAAGCTTTAAGCTATGTACCGCCATACATCCGTATCCAGAGGATACAGAGGGATATACCTGCACCTTTGATAGAAGCTGGTTGTAGATTCGGGAATCTTAGGGAGTATGTCGAAGCGGAGATGGAGAGGAGGGGTAAGCCTTGTAAGTGTATAAGGTGTAGGGAGGTTGGACATAAGCTGTCGAGGAAGGGTGTTAAGCCTGGGATCGAGGATATAGTCCTATCGAGGATAGATTACGAAGCTAGCGGAGGCTTAGAATTATTCCTATCGTTCGAGGATAAAGCGAGAGATGTATTGATCGGATACCTACGTCTAAGGATACCTTCAGAATACGCTCATAGGGAAGAGCTTAGAGGAGCGGCTATCGTACGTGAACTCCATGTTTACGGGCCTATGCTACCTGTAGGATTAAAACCTAGAGAGGAATGGCAGCATAGGAGTTTAGGTAGAAGACTCCTCTTCGAAGCCGAACGTATAGCTAGAGAGGAATACGATCTAAAAAAGATAGCGGTTATAAGCGGTCTCGGTGTAAAGAAGTACTATAGGAGGCTTGGATACTACTACGATGGACCATACATGAGTAAGAAGTTGAAGTAGGCTAAGATCTACGCTTCTCGATATTCCCCATAAACTTACACGGCTATCGCTACAGGAAAGTCTTAAATAAAACTTCAAGAAAACAAATCCTATGGATTAAGCGGTGGTCGTCTAGCCTGGTTAGGACACCAGCCTGCCACGCTGGGAGTCGCGGGTTCGAATCCCGCCCACCGCATACAAGCTTCATCCACCTCCTCTCCACTCTTATTCAGAAAACGAGTCGACCCTCGATCCTACCAGTATAAACTACCATGCTATTCCAAACCACCAGACTTAAACCAACACTTAAGCTCAGCCTCATCGAAAACTAGAAGGAAAGTAAGCTGATCTTCAAGATGATACAGTTAGATCTAGGAGTCCAGTAATATGGTATCTTCATGGTTTATAGCTTTATAGATAATAAAGGTAAGCTTAACAAATTATGATATAAAGATAGAAGTAGGAAAAGCATAGATATATAAGTTTGATAGCTAGATCTAGAGCTACATTATCTTGGAATCTTCTGAAGAGGATAACCGATGACGTAAGCTAGACGGAAACGTAAATAGCGTGTCAGCCGCTCTATATTTAGCGAAAATGAGGTAAAATATATGTTATCTATTTAACTTTTATCTAGTATATCGAAGCGAATTGATAGATATGAAGATAACTACTAGAATATATCAGTATTTTTTTTTAAAAAAAATACCTCTATATTGCGTATATTCTAGATTTATTATAATGTTTAGAGAAACTATTTTCGTTATTATTTTTGATTTAAAGAATCAGGTTTAAAAGTTTGAAGTATCCAACATCAAAGAATAAAATATGATTATTTCAGCGTTGTTATATATTTTCATTTTATACTATGTTTAGGAGTGTTTTTAGCTTATCTTTAGATATGAGCCATTTTAGCTGTTTGGTATCTTCATATATGTATATTAGGGGGATGTAATATGTTATGGCTAGCTGGTAGTATGCTATGGTTGCAGGTTTTGTCAGGGATGTGCAGTCCATTATCACTATGTAGTCTTTTATCAGTGCTTCGAGTTGAGGTCTAACTTTGTCTATGATAGAATCTATATCTACCAATTCCTCTTCATAGCATAGTATCCAGTTGTATGGTAACTTCAATTCAGCCCATTCGCTTAAAGCTGCCATAGATGTTACTACGTATATCAGTTTTGGTGTTATACCCTGATCTACCAATAGCTTGATAGCCGTTTCAGGTTCAGGTTCTCCTCTCCCGCTTCTTCTACCTAGAAGGCCTAGATAGATGTATTCTATCTTAGAATCGAATAGCCAACATAACGGTGTTTTAAATGTGAGCTTATACGTACCTTTAACCTCCCCCTCGACTATGTTAAACTTGATAAGCCTGTCTAAATGGTATTTCAACACCGATCCTCTAACACCTGATAACCTTTCTAGCTCTGAAAAGCTAGCTACACCACCCTTAG
>JANXEK010000021.1 GCA_025058595.1 Candidatus Bathyarchaeota archaeon | reverse complement strand
CCGATACCGGCTTCTAGATCCTGGTATAGATAGGCTATACGTACATCGAATCTTGATCCATCCTTTAGGTACTCTATTATCGCATCCTTACCCTGACTCAAAACTATGAATATACGTTTAACACCAGCATCCCTCAAAGCCTCTACACAATACTGTATGACAGGCTTATCGCCTATAGGTAGAAGCTCCTTAGGAACGGCATCCGTGTAGGGTGCAAGCCTCCTACCCCTACCCGCGGCTAACACTACGCCGTAGACATCGGTCGATAGAGACAAGACCAAACAACTATACCAAGCTATGAGAAGAAAAACTTTAATCCAGCCATAAGAGAATAGTGAACCCCTAGGGAAGCTCCGGTCGTATAGCCTGGTAAGTATCCTGGCCTTTCGAGCCAGGGGTCGCGGGTTCAAATCCCGCCCGGAGCATCGATACCCCTGGTTCTAGAGCCCTATCTATATTCCCTCATTTTTAAAAATTTCGAGTATAAAACTTAGTGTAATGATTGATATCCGTTATATTGGCAAAATGTTTGAACATAGAAGGTGGGTTAAATTCAAGTTGTGGAGGAACGCTGAGAAGATCGGTAGGTGATCGTCGATGTAACGGGTGTAGCTTCATATAATGAAGGAGGAGAAGCCTTATCCATAGGCGTAATGCTTCCTCCCCAATACCGGATGAAAGGAATAGATAGGTCTTATGAGAGCTGTGATAAATAAAAAGCAGAGCAATTTGGCTACAACAGACTTATTGTGTACACAATGCTGTATCTAGATAATCTAGCATCTAGAGCGGTCCTATACCTTAAATCCAAAGGAAAAATAGATGTTGAATACCCCGAAAGGAGCACTATACACATGTGGTTGTAGGTTGAGGATAAACAGACAGTTGAACGCAGCAATAAACCTACACCTTCAGATGGAGGGGCTTTCTCCATCCTCAAAACTCTTCGAAGAGTTGATGGGAGGATGGAGTGAGTTCACCCTGACAGGGGAGAAGGTTGATGAGCCTGCCGATGAACTCGAGAGGAAGGCAAAACTGATGAATCCCAAGAGCTACATAAGTCTACAAAAGGCTGTGCAGCTCAGAACCCGATCGTTAACGTTGCGTTTCACCTGTTCTATCCATCCATCCTGCATCTTATGGCTACATTATGGGCTCTCCTATCATCGTCTGTTCCTTCACCTTTACTTGGTTTTGTCCCATGCTGATACTATAAGAGGTTTGTGAAACCGTTCAATGTATCAGAATACATAAACCCCCTCAGAAACTTCATAGAAGTTTGTTTATGAAGATTGCAGTAACCGTTCGCCTGCTTGAGCGCTAAACGTGTACAGGGCTCCCGTTCGACCGGGACAGTATCTAGTACGGTGTATATTCCAGGCTTAACCCATCCGCTATCCCATGAAGTATCTGTGTCGGTTAAGCTGAAGCTAGAGGAGTAAGCATAACAATCTTAACGGTAGAACATGGAAGATGCGCCGCCGGTCGGATTCGAACCGACGACCAACGGGTTAACAGCCCGCTGCTCTACCTGGCTGAGCTACGGCGGCATCGTTTTGATTTAGGTTGGCCATCTGGTTTTTAAACCTTATGTTTGCTTCGTGAACGTTTAAATATATGCGTTATAGGGTTTGTTGTAGGGTTTGAGTAGTAGGGAGTATAGACCTATCGTTCGTATAGCTGGTCATGACGTAGACGGGTCTCTTAAGCTACCTTATGGTCTAGCTTCGATTAAAGGTATAGGTGTTAGGCTTGGCTACGTTATAGCTCATGTAGCTGGGGTTAACCCTGATAGGAGGATAGGTTTCCTAACCGATGATGAGGTTAAACGTGTGGAGGATGTATTTAGGAGGCCTTGGGATTACGGTATAAGGGGCTTCCTCTTGAATAGGCAGAGATCCCCTGAGACTGGTAGGGATGAGCTTTTCATAGGTGGCGAATGGGAGCTTAGGGAGAAGATGGATATAGATTTTATGAAGGAGATTAAGTGTTGGAAGGGTCTGAGGCATTCGTTAGGGTTGAAGGTTAGGGGGCAGAAGACTAGGACTACGGGTAGGAAGGGTAGGACTGTAGGTGTGGTTAGGAGGAAGAGGTAGGGTATGGGTGATCCTAAGAGGCAGAGGAGGAAGTATGAGACTCCACGTAGACCTTGGGATATGGTTAGACTTCGAGAGGAGCTTAGACTGATAGGTGAGTATGGGCTTAGGAATAAGAGGGAGCTGTGGAGGTATCAGACTATGCTATCGAGGTTTAGGCATAGAGCGAGGATTCTGCTAGCATTACCACCGGAGGTTAGGGAGGAGGGAGCTAAGATTCTCGTAGATAAACTGTATAGGGTGGGGATACTGCCTAAGGATGCAGATCTAGATAGGATCCTAGACCTCAGAGTGGAGGATCTACTCGATAGGAGGCTACAGACTATGGTCTATAAGCTGGGGTTAGCTAAGAGTATACTGCAAGCTAGGCAGATGATAGTTCATGGGCATGTCGCTGTAGGAGATAGGATTATCAGGATACCATCATACATGGTTAAGAGGGGTGAAGAAGAACTCTTAAGATATGCTTATGGAAGCCCGTATAGTAATCCAGATCATCCTATTAGGAGGATCATAGCTACGGCGGCTTAGGATTACTAGACTCTTCTACCCCTCCTACCGCCTGGTCTTCTAGTACCGTCATGCGGTATAGGCGTTACATCCTCGATACGTCCTATCTTGAAACCTGATCTTGCTAGAACCCTTATAGCGTGCATAGCTCCAGGTCCAGGTGTCTTAGATTTAACCCCGCCAGGAGCTCTAACCTTTATATGTAGAGCTGTTATACCTTTATCCCTAGCTATCGTAGCTGCATGCGTAGCAGCTCTTATAGCGGCGTACGGTGATCCTCCAAGCCTATCAGCTTTAACGAACATGCCTCCGATACCCATAGCTATAGTTTCTTTACCTGTAAGATCCGTTATATGGACTATCGTATTATTCGATGAGCTGTATATATGGGCTATACCCCACTTCTCCTTTGTTTCCCTCTTAGATTCCCCGCTCAACCCTACCTAACCCTCAGATACCGATAGGAGGGGATAGAAGCCTCGGATTTAAACGTTACCGAGTAAGATAGCCTAATACAGGCGTCATACTATGTTCATCCGAGTTTAAACCTGTTAAGCTATCCATGTATGAGCATATGGATGGTAAACTGGTAGTAGAGCTGTGAAAGCTCGGTTATGTAGACGGTTTACGTTAACCCTTATATTCTAGGTTGGATCTGATTGCTAGAGGGTTAGATGCCGCAGGTAGATAGGAAGATACCGGCAACTATGTCTACGCAGCATCCTGATAACGTATTTACTCCTCCATGGCTACGTGGTACGGATATCCTCGATGGAGATGATGAGGTATACGAGGCGTACTATGTTTTCAGGAAGCTTAACGTAGACGAGCAGATGTGGGATTGGGAGGGGAAGGATGCCGATATCCATGTGGTACGTAAACTATTGTTGATCGATAGGGATTTCTTCGCGGAGAATAGGCTTGGAGAGGAATTCTTCCTAACCTACAGGCTTCCCAACCCCTTCGTAGAGACGATCGAGAGGAAGAGCTTCATAGAATGTCTCGAGACGATCCCTAGATTCTACGACTACGTCAATACGATATATAAGATGGATATCCCACCGGTGTTCGAGGTTATACTACCTTTAACGACTTCCTGTAAAGATATTCTAACCGTCTACGAGGCTTACCGTAGATTGATAGCTAGTAGAGATTCTATCAAGTTATTAGACGATACGCTTCTATCGGATATAATAGGTTCTACTAAGCCTGAAGCTGTAGAGGTTATACCTCTCCTAGAGGATATGGGTAGTATACTTAGGCTGGATTCTATAGTAGGAGAATACCTCGCTAAGGTTAAACATAGGTATCTAAGGGTATTCATAGCTAGATCCGATCCAGCTCTAAACTATGGGTTGATACCGGCAACTATACTAACGAAGGTAGCGTTAGCTAAGATCTACAGATTATCGGAGAAGTATAGTGTTGAGATATATCCTATAATAGGCGGGGGCTCTCCTCCGTTCAGAGGATATATATCGCCGCAGAATATAGAGAATGCTCTCGAAGAGTATAGGGGTTATAAGACTGTAACCGTCCAGTCTTCGTTCAAATATGATAACCCTATAAACATCGTAGCGGAAGCTGTAGAGCGTATCGGTACAGCTCTAAGGAGGGATGAATCCAGCTACCTAGAGGATCTAACAGACTACGTCGAAGCGAATATGGATGCCATATTGTCGGCGTTAGGTAAGCTGATAGGTAGGTATCAGAGGGAGGTCGTCGAGCTAGCTAAGCTCGTAAACGAGGTGGCGTCGCTAGTTCCGGCTAGAAGAGCTAGAAGGTTGCATATAGGTTTGTACGGCTATAGTAGGAGCGTAGGCTCTGTTAAGCTTCCTAGAGCTATACCGTATGTATCGGCTCTCTACAGCCTAGGTATGCCACCTGAGTTTATAGGCCTCTCATCCTTGACGGAGTTGAACGAACGTGAATGGTGTATCGTAAGAGATCTATACGTTAAGATCGGCGTCGATCTAAGCTATGCTGCACGCCACCTAAACATGGAGAATATAGAGCTGCTGAGAGGTCATAGCGGATATGTATCGAACCATGCACTAGACATGTATATGGAGGATCTATCTGAAGCAGAAGCTCTAGGTATAAAGCTCGGAGCAAGAAGCCTAGAAGATAAGCTATACTCGAATACCGTTAACAGTTTTCTAGCAGCATTCCTCCTAGGTAGGAAGGATGCTGAAGACTATCTCATCAAAGCAGCTATGATCAGAAGGTTTCTCGGCTAAAAATTAAGGTAATCTATCGGATCTTAAGCTAGAGACTAGAGATCTGACATATACCATGGATTCCTATACTATTCATCTACGATGTGCATTTCGAAATGGGTTGCTACGGAGTGCTGTATACTCGATCGGTGATTAGCAGTACATCTACATAGTTATTCGATCCTCGTATCGCTGTGTAGATTTCGAAAAATATAAGCTTACAGTTTGGATCAAACCCCTCCATACATCTTGGAGTATTCAAGCTCTAAATCGATTGATGTAACTCTAGACATCTGAACACCTCATCGATCTCCTTGCTTAGCTTTAAGGTTCTGATAGCTATATCGACGCTGTATTCTCTATCATCTACGAAACGAATCCATCTAGATCCCTAGCTTCATAAACCTTTACGAGATCCTTCAAGCATAATTAAAGAGCATATCTTCGGGTAATCGCCTCCCCCCTCGTATAGAGGGTACCTCGAGTAGAGCTGAATGAATTGCTCGATGCGAGATAGAGCCAGATTGTACTCATCCTTGCTTAAAATCGATCTACAATATCTCCCAGAAACGATGAAGCCCTCATCAGCATCTCGTAGCTTACGGAGATGCATAAACTCCTAGGAGTCAAGGAAGCCGGTGATAAAAGCCCTTAGCGATGGCTAGATATTTCAACTAAGGTATGAAGTCGCACCGTATATATAGGATATGGTATAATAGTCGGATTCGAAGTAGGGGGGCGGATATGTGCAACGATCTATGGGCGATCTCAACGGGTTTAAGGATCGCTACAGATTCGATAACGACTTCTATGGATACGTCGTTCCAATTCGGTTTATCTTAGATGCTCTACATATTCTGCTTCTAGGTCGGATAGAGGGATAAGTTAGATACGTCACTCCTTTACAGTCGGTAGCGATGGTCTCAAGGATATAAATCGATGGAGATGGTCTGTGGCTATAGGGCGTTAAATGTTTACGAAAACGTTTACGAAAAACTTATATCTAGATATAAGTTTCCGATTCTTGGTTTTAGAGGAGGGCTGGAGAGGGGGAGTGATCGAAGAGGATTGGATATCCCTTCTTAGAGACTTAATCACGAGACCAGAGCAGATAACGGAGAGGTTTAAGATTGATGTGAAGCCCCTTAAAGCCGTAGTATCCGTGTATCCTATGAGGGTTTCGAGATACTACTTTAACCTCATAGAGGAGGTTGGTGATCCTATATGGATGCAATGTATACCCAGCCCGCTAGAGCTTACAGATCCATATGGGTTTTTGGATCCATTAAACGAGGAGGGGGATAGCCCTGTACCGGGTTTAGTCCACAGATATCCTGATAGGGTTCTCATGTGCGTATCCACCGTATGTGCTACGTACTGTAGATTCTGTACTAGGAAGAGGATGGTCGGAAGATCTCCTGCAAGGCTATCTATGGGTGAATGGGCTAAGCAGATAGAGTATATTCGGGGTAACCCGTCTATAAGGGATGTACTAATCTCTGGTGGAGATCCGTTTATGCTTCCAGATGAGACTCTAGATCGTATACTCGGTAAGGTTAGAGCTATACCTCACGTAGAGATTATAAGGATAGGATCGAGGATGCCATGCACACTACCTCAGAGGATAACGCCTAAGCTATGCAATATCTTGAAGAAGTATCACCCATTATATGTGAACGTACATTTCAACCATCCGATGGAAATAACAGAGGAGAGTGAGAGGGCATGCGGGCTGCTAGCGGATGTAGGTATACCGCTCGGTAACCAATCCGTACTATTGAGGGGGGTGAACGACGATCCTAAGGTTATGAAGGAGCTCCTACATAAGTTGTTGAAGGTACGCGTTAGGCCATACTACCTGTTCCAGATGGATCTAGTTAGAGGAGCATCGCACTTCAGGACTAGGGTGGAGACAGGTATAAAGATACTTGAATCGCTTATAGGCTATACATCTGGCTTAGCTATACCTAGGTATGTGATAGATGCTCCAGGTGGCGGAGGTAAGATACCGATACAGCCCAACTATGTAGTAGCATTCGAGAGGGATAAGGTGATCCTTAGAAACTATGAGGGTGGTATATACGTTTATCCTCAGCCTCCCCTCGAAGAAGAGGAGAATTTAGCTTACGCTACGCCTCCTTAGCTTCCCGAGGAGGCTGGCTATCGAGGCTATGCCGTTGAAAATCTGCTTAACGTATAATCTAAAGAGGGTTTCTACCGACGGGCTACCGGAAGACTATTATGTAGAGTATGATGATGAGGAGACCGTAAACGCTATAGCTAGAGCTCTAGAGAGAAGTGGGTGTCGCGTCGTAAAGGTGGAGGCTGACGAAGATTCATATCTACGGCTTAGAAGCGAGAAGCCTGATATAGTGTTCAACATAGCTGAGGGTTTAAGAGGGGAGAGTAGAGAGTCGCATATACCTGCTATTCTCGAGATGCTAGGTATACCGTACACTGGGTCTGGGCCTGCTACTCTTGCTATATGCTTAGATAAAGCTTTAACCCACAGGGTGTTATCCGTCTACGGCTTACCGTCACCTAGGTTTCAGGTATTCGAGACAGGTGAAGAAAAGCTTAGGGATGATCTAGAATTCCCGCTTATAGTTAAACCTCTAAGGGAAGGGTCGAGTAAAGGTGTTAGGAATTCATCTCTCGTCAGGGATACGGAGTCTCTTAGAAAGCAGGTTTCATGGGTTATATCCACCTATAAGCAGCCTGCTATAGTCGAAGAATTCTTACCTGGTAGAGAGTTTACGATAGGCGTTCTAGGTAATAGGGATCCGATCGTACTGCCCATAGTAGAGATTCTATTGGATAGGCTACCTAAGGATGCTAGCCCTATATACTCGTATGAAGCTAAATGGGTTTGGGATACGCCTAGCAACCCCCTCGATATACTTCGATGCCCAGCCGATATACCGTACAGCTTAGAAGCTAAGCTAAAAGATATAGCATTGAAAACGTTTAAGGCTCTAGGATGTAGGGATGTATGCCGTATGGATGTTAGGCTAGATCGGTATGGCGAGCCACGTATAATGGAAGTTAATCCTCTACCAGGATTAATACCTAACCCGGATGCGCATTCCGCTCTACCCACCGCCGCTAGATCAGCTGGGTATAGCTACGATGAGCTTATATGCACTATACTCTGGTATGCTCTGGAAAGATATGGTATGGAGTATAAGTTAGAGGATAGATCCCTCGTTAAGCTTCCCAAATCTCTCTAGAGCATAGGATATTATCATAGCTATGAACTCCTCGTAACGTATACCGGAGGCGTTCAAACTTCTAACGAAACCTGAATCAGGCGATATATCTGGGTTTGGGTTAACCTCCAAAACATAGGGCACCCCACTCCTAAGCCTTATATCTACACGGCCGTAATCCCTACATCTTAAAGCTTTGTAGGCCTTTGAAGCGGTATCCTCCACCCTAGCTTTCTCCTCCTCGTCTAGGGGGGCTGGACACACAGGCTTCGTCCTCTCATACTCGTAGCTACCTTTAACCCACTTAGCATAGTAATCCACTATCCTGGGTTCATCTTCGAATTCGAATACTATCTCGGATATCGGTAGTATCATAGGATCATCCCCACCTATGAACGCTACGTTAAGCTCCCTACCGGCTATATACTCCTCCACCAACGCGGGTTGATCATACCTTTCGACTATACGTTCGACAACATCTTTAAGCTCATCTAAACATCTAACAAAATTTCTACGCGTCAAACCTATACTAGCATCCTCAGCTGCAGGTTTAACTATAAGCGGGAAACCCAGCTTGAAATCCCAATCCGAAATACCCTTTAGAAGCCTATACTCGGGTGTAGGTATACCTCTAGCTCTGAATATATCCTTAGACATACCCTTATCTCTAGCTAGAGCTAAGGTTAACGGATCAGATCCTGTATAAGGTACCCTTAAAAGCTCTAGAAGAGCTGCTACGTTCATCTCATACATACTATGACCGAAAGCTCCTTCGCATAGGTTTACGGCTACATCTGGATCGTAATCCTTTATCGCTTTAGCGAATTCAATTATATCGCCGTTAAGCGGGATAACGCTATACTCTAACCCAAGACTCTCTAAAGCCGATCTAACAGCTTCAACCTCCTCGAGTACCCCGGCCTCAGAGATGTATTCTATACTATCGGTCTTACCAACCGGCGTATTGTATAGGATAGCAACCCTTAACATCCGATAACCCCCCTCATACAGGATAGCTAGGTATAGCCTTAGCTATAAGCCATTCTAGAAGTATAGATGGTAAGCACAACGTATACTGCATCGTTATATGCTTACCTCTTTTTCTATCGTAAGCTTTAACGTCTTACACCAGATCCTCTCATCCGGTCCGATGATCGCTACGAAATATTGGAGGCTAGATGGAGTCTTCAGTACCTTTTATACACCGATCCTATAGATTCCGTGGAATCCATGAGTATTCGCTATCTCGTGGAGTATCAGCGAAGTATCGTACATCCCAAACCTATCTTTCGGAACAGAATATCTATTCGCTCTTTCATAGTCCCTCTCCAGTGTGAACAATCTCGCAGCGATACTTACACCCATAAACGCCTCTCATACACCTCCGATACTTCACTACCTCTTTCAAATCGCAGTGTGCCGGATCATACCTCCTCCCTGGTATCATACATCGACTTCGCTTCGGTTAACATGTTTACACTCCCCCACCATCCCTCTGTTTTCTCTAGGGATCCTTATGATGAATACTCCGCTCGAACATATACGCTGTACATATGGAATCAAAGATATTGAGGTAGCGTCGAACAGCAATCTAGGATAACATGGGGTAGAGAATCCCAGGTTAAGAATACGTCTACTATTTCACCGCCGTACCTCTAGCTAGCCATTCTCTCGGTCAAACGGTTCATCGGAGATGTTAGTTTATGTTAAGCTTCTTAGCGGTTGACGGGTATACACTCGGTAGGCATGAGCGAGGCTATAGAGGGAGCTGATAGGGTTACGAGAGGGTAGAGATTGGTATGTTTAAACCATATGCTTCATCTAGATCATCCACACCCAAATATTTGAACGGTACGGTCGAATAACTCTTTGGAAGACAGTATATACATCTCTAGGTTTACATCGAAATCTATGAAGTCTAGCGTTCGATGTAGCGTTAAACAGCTTATCTCCTGTATCTCTGATTTACTAATCTATCCTCTATCTAGAGGTTGAGCCGTATGTGAAGGGAGGATATTGTAACCTTAATATATAGGGGATTTAAGGTTTATAAGTAGGATTGTTATGAGTGAGGGATCTAAGCTTAGGGAGCCGACGATAAGAATAGAGAACGTCGTATCTTCTGTGACACTTGATCAACCTATAGATCTACTATCTGTCATGAAAGCTGTACCCGATATGGTTGAATATAAACCTGAACAATTCCCAGGCCTTGTATTCAGGCTTAAGAAGCCTAAGACTGCTACCCTTATATTCGCATCTGGTAAGATGGTTTGTACAGGAGCTAAATCTGAAACTCTAGCTAAGAGGGCTGTTAGGAAGGTTCTAAAGTATCTTAAGGATAACGGTATACTCATAGTTTCACGTCCTGAGATCAAGATACAGAATATAGTCGCTTCGGCGGATATACATGCTAGGATAGATCTAGAAAAAGCCGTATTCGCTCTAGGACGTACGATGTACGAACCTGAACAATTCCCGGGGTTGATATACCGTATGGATGAACCTAAAGTCGTCATGCTACTATTCGCAAGCGGGAAGCTTGTATGTACAGGCGCTAAGAGAGAAGTCGAAGTGAAGGAAGCGGTATACAGGCTTAGAGATGAACTCGAACAGAAGCAGCTACT
Source organism: Candidatus Bathyarchaeota archaeon (assembly GCA_025058595.1). Lineage (GTDB taxonomy): Archaea > Thermoproteota > CALKCG01 > B24 > DRYS01 > DRYS01. Next base: position 16,383 of record JANXEK010000021.1, on the reverse strand, counting down.
ATACTACGAGTAGCTTCTATCTCTAAGCTTTTTAGCTATGAAGCTTGATTCTAAGGGTATCAAAGGTGCGAAGACGCCATAGTATTTTAGGCTGGAGGCATCCTCTAGGATATGGATGGATCCACCTCCGGCGATGTATCCATCTATAAGGCAGTCTACGAGCTCTTCGAGTAGCTTTATGGATTTACCACCTGATAGCTCCACACCTGTAAGGTATAGTAGCTCGGCGATATCCCATCCTAAACCTTGGTTAGATTCTTTGAATTGTTCGAGATCAAGTATGTATAGCCTCCCATCAGATCCTAGCAGTATGTTACTAGGTTTAACATCGCCTAAGCGATAACCTAAGCTATGTACCCTACCTAGTAGGCTTCCTAGAAGCCTGTATATCCCCCCTACCTCTCCGCTACGCCTCCTAAGTATAGATGTAAGAGTATCTCCTGGTACATACTCTCTAACCATGTATAGCCTCCTAAGATCCAGATATATTATCGGCGTGTAGGGTAGACCCCTCTCGCTAAACCTCATAAACCCAAGATACTCGTTGAGAAGTCTTCTCCTAGGTTTAACCTCGAAATCTACGGCTAACTGGGACCATAGAGATACCGGGAGCCATTTAGCTAGATCAAACTTACCATACATCTTGATGGTGATCTTTCTCCCATCATCCTCTATAAGATAAGCTAGGCTTAAAAGATGACCTATCCTCTTAACCCTAGGCTTCTCGAATCCAAGCTCCTTTAGGATCGAAGTTAAGGCTACACCACGATCGATAGCCTGTATACCTGTATGGGTAGGTAGAGAGATATATCCACGTGTATTAAGCTTGAAACTTGAAGCTCTATAGGACCTTAGAAGTTTGGATGCAAACTCTTCTAGGAATACTCTAAGGAAAACTTCTCTACCAGCATATGTATGTACAGCGTAAGATTTAACGGCTTTAACTATACTTCCACCCATCTTCTTGAAAACGTAGCCTCTGCTATCTGTACGCGAGAGTATGGATCTATCTAAACGTATGAATCTATCTAGGAGCTTCACATACCCGTCGGATTCTAGGAGCTTCAAGGCTTCGTAGAGCCCGTTCATGATAATCTTAAGGTTATCCTCCCCCTTTACGCCTGATAGCATCAACCTATAGCTATAGCCTACAGGCGGGTATGCTCTAGCTCTCTTCTTAAGATAGTTTACTACTATGTAGGTCGGCTCGACTAGGAGGTAATCTAGTACGGGTTCGTATAGGTATGCAAGCTCGATCAACTCCTCTAAAGCAACCCTCCTCTTCATCGATACCTCCCACGCCTTCACGTAATCGCTACCCGATAGAGGTATGAACGGTGTGAATAGTCTACCGGATACGAAATCTCCGAGGAGGGAATCCTTCACATCCGATTCGAATATCTCCCTATCCACGGCTAGTATCGCTAGCTTAACGTCGCCGAAAGGTTTGTAGTGATACTGTATCCTTTCAGGTAGTCTATCCATTATAGCTATAACATCGTAGTCGCTATCCTCTCTGGCATAGCCTGAAACCCTGGATCCGTAGAGTATCGCCGCTCTAACGGCTTCAGCCCCCTCCTCGAACGCTAACTCCTCCACCCGCTTTGTTATCTCGCTATATACCTCCATATACACACCTACCCTAGCCTACGATCGTACAGCTCTCAGCCTCTAAACATAGTCTCTGATCGGCAACCCTTAAGAATATAGCTTCTTAGACTTGTATTCGAGGCTGATCGAAGCTTTGGTATACCTATCGCTAGCGCTAGATTTCATAGATCTAGATGAAGCTTTGAAGATAGCTGAGAAATGTTATAGATTCTTCGATATACTAGAGGCTGGTACGCCGCTTATCAAAGCTGAAGGTTCTAAACGGTGTATCGATACGTTGAAGAGGTTCAACCTACCTATATATCTCGATCTCAAGACTATAGATGTAGGGGGTTTAGAAGCCCTACTTGCAGAGGATCCCGTTAGATATGCTACGGTCCTCGCGTTATCCGATGAATCTACCATAAGAGATTTCCACGAAGTATGTAGATCTAGAGGTGTATACTCGGTTATGGATGTTATAAGATGTAGGTTTAATAGGGTGGATGAAGTTAAGGTCCCCGTAGACTACGTAGCTCTACATCTAGGTGTAGATGAGAGGAGGATTGGAGGAGATATCGTATCTATAGTAAGGCTATTCAGAGAGCTATATGGAGATAGGCGTATAGCGGTAGCGGGAGGCTTAAACCCTGAAAGCATATCTAGCCTTATGCCTCTAGTACGCGAAGACGATATACTGGCGGTAGGGTCATATGTTGCCAGATCGGATCATCCTGAAGAATCGGCTAGAAAGATCAGGATAGCGGTGGATGGATATGTCTAGCTTAGATAGCGTATTCGCCAACTTCGTAGACGATTATCTAAAGCTATGCGAACTCCTCCGCTCGTTCGATCTACCGAGACGCGACCTGTTCGAAGGGTTTAGATCTATGGTTGAAGGCTCTCGTAGAATACTATGCGTAGGTACCGGTAGATCCGGTGATGTAGCCGATATCCTATCGAAATTCCTGCGTAACATAGGATTCCATAGCTACGGACCGGATGAGCTTCCATACATGCTTAGCAGGGGGGATCTGGTGGTAGCTGTATCTGGTAGCGGTTTAACCCCGTATACGCTCGAGATAGCTAAGATCGCTAAAGGTATAGGTGTACCTATTATAGGCTTCACATCGAATATGGATTCTCCATTAGCTCGGCTTCTAGATCTAACGTTCCATATCCCAGGTGCACCTAGACGTAGACCTCTAAGATATGAGGTAGTATCGCTATCGGGTATATACTCTACGCCGCTACTGATGCTTGGAGGGACCCTTTTCGAATTGAGAAGCCTTCTAACTGTACTCTCGTTTATAGGCTATGTGGTTCTAGGTTTAGATCCGTATAAGATATTCGCCGATATGGTCTCATCCTGTATGTCGTTCAACCCCGATCCTAGCCAAGTTAAATCCCTATACATGCTTATACCTAAGCCTAGAAGCGTAGGCAACCCTCTATCTGGTAAAGTCGTAGCCGTAGGTGAGGGCCTCTCAGGTATAGTCGCTAGATTCTTTATAACCCGTCTCCGACATTGTGCGCATCCAGATGAGGAGAGGATATGCTTCTACTGGCGTGATAGAGGTAGCGTAGCTTTGAAGTCTGGCGATCTTACACTCATAGTATCTGGTTCGGGTGAGGGTGTACCGGCTACCATGGCTAGGATAGCTAAGATGAAGGATTCTAAGGTTGCATCGATAACTTCGTATCTAGATTCCGAGCTAGCTAGACTCTCAGATATAGTAATCTATGTGCCTGGCCGTATACTACAGCGTGTAGAAGGGCTTAGAGGTAGCTATCTACCCACAGATCCGAGACATTCTATATTCGAGCTTAGGACGATACTACTCTTAGAGACGTTTATACAGTCTATAGCTCGTATAGAAGGATTGACAGATAAAGATCTCTGGGCTCACCACCCAGATTTCATATAGGCTCGATAACGCTTTTCTGGGAGATTATATAGACTAGCTTTACAGAATCTGATATAGGATAGATGGGATGGGAGAGAATGAATGTCTGATAGAGGGTTCGTAGTTACGCCTTGGGAGGTTAAAGGGGAGGTGGACTACGACAAGCTGATGGAGGAGTTCGGGGTACAACCTATAGACGATAAACTGGAGGAGAAGCTTAAAAGGTATACGTGTGGACAGCTGCATCCGCAGATTGGGAGGAAGGTTTTCTTCTCGCATAGGGATCTTGATTGGATACTGGATCGCTACGAAGACGGGGAGAAGTTTTTTCTTTACACCGGTAGAGGCCCATCTGGGCATACGCATATAGGTCATATAATACCGTGGATATTCACGAGGGATCTACAGAGATACTTCGATGCAGAGGTGTACTTCCAACTTACCGACGACGAGAAGTTCCTAGTTAAGCCGGATCTAAGCTTAGAGGATACGATCGGCTACGCTTACGATAACGCTCTAGATGTCATAGCATGCGGTTTCGAGAAGGGTAAGACATGGCTCTTCCTAGATACAGAATACATGAAGACTTTGTACGGTATAGCTGTGAGGATAGCTAAGCATATAACATTCTCTACGGTTAAAGCTATCTTCGGGTTTACGAGCTCTACGAATATAGGCATGGTGTTCTTCCCAGCTATACAGGCTGCACCATGCTTCCTCCCATCGATACTTAAGGGACGTAATATCCCATGTCTAATACCTGCCGCCATAGATCAGGATCCATACTGGCGTGGTGTAGCTAGAGCCGTCGCTCCTAGGCTCGGATTCTATAAGCCCGCTCAAATACACTGTAAATTCCTACCTGGGCTAGGTAGGGGTGGCAAGATGAGTGCTAGCCAGCCTGAGACGGCTATATTCACGACTGATAGGCTTGAAGTAGCTGAAGCTAAGATTATGAACGCGTATACAGGTGGTCAGCCAACCGTTAAGGAGCAGAGGGCTAAGGGGGGTAACCCTGATATATGTCCGATATACCAGTACTACCTATTCCTCTTCGAAGAGGATGATGGTAGGTTGAAGGAGAGGTATCTTGACTGCCGTAGCGGCTCTCTTCTATGCGGAGATTGTAAAGAGACCCTAGCTAAACGAGTATCATCGTTCCTCAAAGAGCATCAGAAGCGGCGTATCAAGGCTAAGAATGTATTGGAGGATTTCATCCTTAGGGATTGAGGTGTAGAGGGGTATGGATAGGGTGAGCATATCACGTAGCGAGCGTAGGGTACTGGAAACTCTAGGCAGCCAGGGATCGCCGATCTATATAGACATGCTTGCATCGCTAACCGATATACCGGTAAGTCAGGTGGCATCTCTAATAGAGGATCTGAGATCTAAAGGTCTTGTAGAATGTGTTAGGGAGGGTTATCTATCGATAGAGGTTACAGACGAGGGGGAGCTTTACCGTAGGTTAGGTCTACCTGAGAGACGATCTATAAGGAGGCTTCTAGAGGTCGGAGCTATACCTGTAGCTAAGCTCGCCGAAGAGGTTGGACTGACGGATATGGAGGCTAAGATAGCTGGTATGTGGCTTATAAGGAGGGGGTGGGCTGAGGTAGAGGAGGTTGACGGTGTTAAAATCTTGAAGCCTAGGGTTGAGAGCGAGCCGGAGCCTACACCGGATGAGAAGCTTCTGGGGGATATAGGTTTTGAAGGTTTGATCCCTATAGAAGCTTCTAGGGATATCATGGAGGCTCTAAGCATACTGGAGAGGAGGAAGCTTATCGAGAAGGATGTTAAGCATAGGGTATCGGTTAGGTTGACAGACTATGGTTTAAAGGTTGTTAGAGGCGAGGTGGAGGTTCTGGAGGAGGTTACAAGGGTTACAGGCGATCTTATAGCTACGGGTAGATGGCGTAACATCGTATTCAAACCTTACGATGTAACCCTTCCAGTCTACCAGCTTTACCCTGGTAGGAGGCATTTCCTCAGACAGGTTTTAGACTATATGAGGCGTATATGGGTTGAGATGGGTTTCAAAGAGATGGAGGGCCCGATAGTGGAGACGGCGTTCTGGGATTTCGATGCTCTATACGTACCGCAGGATCATCCGGCTCGAGATATGCAGGATACGTTCTACTTGAGGAATCCATGTCTCGGCGATCTACCGGATCGTAGCCTAGTCGAGAGGGTTAAAGCAGCCCATGAGTATGGAGGGGGTACTGGATCCAGAGGGTGGCGATACGTGTGGAGCGGTGAGGATGCTAGAAGATGTCTTCTGAGGACGCATACGACATGCCTATCTGCTAGGACGATCGCTAAGCTTAAAAGCTGCGATCTCCCGGCTAAATTCTTCTCTATAGGTAGGGTGTTCAGGAATGAGACTTTAAGCTGGAAGAGTCTATGCGAATTCTACCAGACCGATGGTATAGTAGTCGATGAGAAAGCTACCTTTGCGCATCTCCTAGGATACTTGAAGAGATACTTCACTATGCTAGGCTTCAGGGATATAAGGTTCCGTCCAGCATACTTCCCCTACACAGAGCCGTCGGTCGAGATAGAAGTCTACCATCCGGTATATGGACAGTGGCTTGAGCTGGGTGGCGCAGGTGTATTCAGACCTGAAGTCGTAGAACCCCTCCTAGGCATGGATATACCTGTGCTGGCCTGGGGTCCAGGTTTGAACCGTATAGTTATGATGAACTATGGTATCAACGATATAAGGGAGCTTCATGCGAACGATCTTAGACAGCTAAGAGAACTACCTGATTGGATAGGTGTGTAGGCATGCCGGTCGTATCTGTTAGGCTTAGAGATTTCTGCAGCCTTATCGGTTTGGATCTCTCTATAGATGATCTGAAGGATAGGATGCCGATGATGGGTGTAGCATGGGAGAGAGAATATGAGGATGGATTCGATGTTGAAGTATTCCCCAATAGACCGGATATGTTCTCGGTGGAAGGACTTGCAAGAGCTTACGCAGGATTCATAGGGGTGAGTGAAGGATTGCGGAGGTACGATGTTAGAGAGGGGGGACCTACAGTGTACGTAGATAGGGGTATAGAATCTGTTAGACCGTATATACTGGTAGCTCTCATAGATGGTGTGAACCTCTCTGAGTACGCTCTAGAATCCGTGATACAACTTCAAGAGAAGCTTCACATATCATACTGTAGGGATAGACGTAAAGCTTCGATAGGTATACACGATGCGGGTAGGCTAGAATATCCTCTAACATATAGAGCTGTACGAGGGGACGAGCTTAGATTTAAGCCTCTAGATTTCGATGATGAATTGACGCCCGAGGAGATATTGGAGAAGCATCCTAAAGGTATAGCTTACGGTCATCTAGTGCGAAGCTATGGATCATACCCTATACTTATGGATGCTAGAGGTAGGGTCCTAAGTATGCCACCTATCATAAACGGGGAGTTTACCAGAGTTACCACCGCGACTAAACGTCTCCTCGTAGATATCACAGGCTTAGATATAGATGTGGTATCATCTGTCATGAAGATCTTGGTATGCAATATATGCGAGAGAGGCGGGGTAATCTATACGGGTGAATCTATATATGAATACGATACACCGCTAGGTAGACGAGTCAAAGCTCCGATCCTAGAACCATATAGGATGGAGCTTAACCTCGACAGAGCATGTAAGCTTATAGGCGTGAATATAGGAGTGGATGACGCCTTGAAGCTCCTCAGACGTATGAGGTATGACGCTAGAATCATCGACAGGGGGATCATCGAAGTCTATGTACCGCCTTATAGGGTTGATATCATGCATTGGGTAGATCTAGCCGAAGATCTACTGATAGCTTTCGGCTACGATAAAGTTGAACCGATCATACCCGCTATAGCTACTATAGGTGGAGAAAATCCGCTCGAACTATTTACTAGGAAGGTTAGAGAGGTGATGGTAGGCCTAGGCTTCCAGGAGGTCATGACGTATATACTCTCCAATCCCAGGGATCAGTTCGATCTTATGAGGACTAGTAGATCTCCATGCGTAGAGATAGGTAATCCTAAAACCTTAGAGTTCACCATATGTAGGCTATGGCTTCTTCCATGTCTGATGAGGGTTCTCGCATCGAATAAGCATAACCCGTACCCTCAGAGGATATTCGAAGCGGATGATGTGGTGGTTCTAGATCCGCTATCAGAGACAGGTGCTAGGAATCTGAGGAAGCTAGCTGCGACATCAGCTCATGTAGAAGCGGATTTCGCAGAAGCGAAAGCCGTAGCGGAAGCTTTGATGAGGTGCCTAGGACTTCGAGCATCCTATAAGCCTATATCCCACCCATCGTTTATAGAGGGGAGAGCTGCATCGATAGAGGTGGATGGAGTTGAAGTGGGATTCCTAGGGGAAATACATCCAGAGATATTGGAGAAACTAGGATTGGAGAATCCTGTAGCAGCTGTGGAGGTGAACCTAGAATCCCTCTACCACATAGTTAGGAAGAGGAGTGGGTCGGTAGGTTCAGCCTATGAAGTTTCTAACCGGTTTAAAGCTTCTAAGAGTGCTCACACCTCTACCGGTTAACATATCCTCCCCTATCTGAATCCTCCTCTCTCGGTAACATCTTCGAAGATAGAAACTCTACTATACGCTTAGCTCTATCGACCGATAGCTGAGTGCTACAGGATATCCTCGTTATATCCGTAGCATCCATCCTCCCAACAGCGTGGAATATATCGATGCATACCTTATATCTGGTTCTCTTCTTCGACAGAAACCACTCTTCATCTGGAAACTTAAATTCTAGATAGGTGTAACTGGTAGAGAATCTGCCTTCTTAGGATCGATAGCGAAGTATACGTTCCCCGATCTTCAGCTTCTCATTATATAGAGTCTCCACGGTAACCCTACAGTCATCCTCTAAGTATATCTTCCTAGCATACATACGCATCCCTCACGGTCGTATCTATCGATAAATTAGTATATCCATGTAGATATCGTCAGCTTAAGTATTCTCATCGATATTAACCTCTTATGCTACCATAACATCTTTTATCATACCCCCATCCTACATCCAATCCTTTAGAGAAGACTCTGATTCCGAGCAGATGGATCCGTCGACGCTTCCTAGCAGTTCTCACTATACCTTCACCGTAGAAGCATTCACCGATATCTATCGTATCCGCATCTACACTTCCATATGCATCGAACAAGCCGCCTACATCTACACTCTAGCTTCAATATCCCCTCTAACCTCAATCTACCCCAACCTTGACGGTATCTACGTTCAACTAGCCTTCGACAGATAGTAACCCATCATCGTTCCTCATAGATCCCCGGTCACTCCCCATCGTTACCCTTCAGCGAGGCAGCTGAAACGCTACAATAGGATACGCAATCACCCTTGCGTCTAGACTAGTGATAGCTTCTAGATTCTCTAGCTTTAGCTACAATATTATTCGCTACGTACAGGTTGCCCCCACTCTATCTAGGATAGCTGCAGAGCTTCGAGGAATCCTCGTATCGCCAATAAGTTTCACTAAAATGTTATAAAAACAGCTATGATGTAAATCTAAATTACAAAATATATTTTTAAAATCGAATCTAACCTTCCGCATTCTATATAGCTCTACCTGCTAGTTTAAGTATCGAAAAATATCAGGTATAGATCGTCTCGTATCCAAATATCAGATACAGCATCTCGATATACACAGTATACCTAGAAGCTACTCTAACATTTAACCTTACCATGGAACTTGGCTGATATTTTCTCACGTTTAACCTTCGTATAATGGTCCATGTATGGCTGTCCTCCCCCATAGAGACATCCATCTGAGCATATATAGAGAGCTGCAGCCTCCCCAAGCATCCCCCCCTCAAACTCCTCGGCAACCTTCTCTATACACTCTTCACCTACAGCTCTAGCTAACCCTTCACCCGGTTCATCCAGCTCTATCCTATCGAAATCAGATTCCGGTAGTGAATCGATATCTATCGTAGCTAGTAGCCTTGCAGCCTCCCTGGTGGTTAGCGTTATATCTTTACCTATCTTCCTAGCTAGACATGGGGTGATCCATATAGAATCTCTACGATCTAGCGTAGGCGGCTCAGCCGTATACTCTAGCAGGCTTGGATGACGTATACGTATATATCTAGCTTCAGCTTCGCTATATGGGATTAGCTTCACATTGCTTCTAGAGGAAGCTACCCTAAGCTTCGGCCTCCATAGGATAATCCCGCCGAACCCGTTCCTTCTTAAAGCTTCTAGAATCTTACCGTAGGATCCTCCATCGACGTTTAACGCTTCGCATAGCCCTACGATAGATTCAGGTTCTACGTATACATCTGGGTTTAACCCTCTACCGAGGAGGGTTTTGACCTCCCTGATGGAATCAGCTTCGATTACAGCTCCTACCGGGCAGTATACCGTACACTGACCGCATACCACACACGATGATTCGTCCAGTTTAACGCCGAAGGGTGTAGAGATAACGGTGTCTATACTTCTATAGGCGTAATCCAGAGCCGACGTCACCTTACGGCATACAGCTACACAGCGTCCGCATACGATGCATTTCCCTCCATCCAAACGTAGGATATACCCCTCTATATCGAGGGGCTTCTCCCTAACCAACGGAAATCTCCTCTCACTCTGCCTAAACCATCTACCATCTAGAATCTTACCTATAAGATCTAGAAGTTCATAGCGATCTATAGGGCATCCTCTAACGTAATAATCGACGTGTACGTACATACTTATCGGATCCCCCTTTAAGGATGAGCTACGCATCGGTTTAGCTGCATCCACCTGAGTATCGCCTTTGATAAGCCTTCTTAAACCAGGTATACCTCCTATGACGGCACATGAGCCTAGGGCTACTAGCATCTTAGACTTCTTCCTGATCTCTCTCAGTCTCTCTACATCCTCATCAGATACTACAGACCCCTCTACTAGAGCTACATCGCATACCCCGATCTCGGGGTCGAGCTGCGATACTATAGGGCTTAGAATCTCCATACCTCGCCTCCAAACCATCTCTAGAAGGGTTTCGCCGAGACCTAGAAACTCTGTGATGCAACCTGAGCAACTTCCCAGCTGGTATATAGCCGCCCTCATACCGTCTTAAACCCCCTGATTATGCCGTTCCTCTTCAGCTAGATTAGATAGAAGCTTAACTATCCTACAGTAATCTGGTTGGCTCGAATTATATACCGAAAACCTGCTTAACACCATATCTAAGCTTACGCCATACCCCACGTAAAGTTTAACGGCTTCACGTACGGTATCCCTGGATACTATAGGTCCACGGCATCCTACGCAGGGCTTCCCTTCGCGTAAACATACCCCGTCGCAGCCTGCGTTCGTTATAGGTCCGAGACATGCCTCTTCTCTGGTTAGAAGACAGTCCCCTCCGTATAGGAGGCATTCGGCGCATACAGGTATACCTTCAACTCCATACTCTCTGCACAACTCTAAGAGCTTACATGCCCCCTTCCTAGGGCACGATTGACATGCTATCCTATGGGTTGCGAGTATCGCTTCTAAAGCTATCCTACGCGCTTCCCTAACCCTGACGTTATCCGTTTCCACAGATAGTCTATCGGATACAGGGAATACGCATGAGGGGACGAGCCTACCCGTACCGGATAACTCGACTACGCATACCCTGCACGTAGCTTCGACGAATAACCCTGGAAAGTAGCATAGCGTAGGTATTTTTAAACCGGCTTTCTCCGCTGCCTCTAGTATCGTGGAATTGGGTTCAACCTCCACCTCTACACCATCTATCAAGACCTTCACCATACCGTATTTCACCTTCTCGAAATAGCGTTTCTAGGGCAGACTATTATGCACTGCCCGCATCTAATGCATCTACTAGCATCTATATGGTATAACCTTTCGCCGCTCTTAGTTATAGCTTGTACTGGGCATTGTTTAGCGCATAAGCCGCATCCTACGCAGAGACCCCCCTCGATAGCATAGCTTACGAGTTTACTGCAAACCTTTGCTGGGCACTCCTTCATCTTTATGTGAGCTTCATACTCATCCCTAAAGTATCTTAGCGTAGATAGGATCGGATTCGGTGCTGTCTGACCTAGAGCGCATAGGCTTGCGTTCTTCATAAATGTACCTACCTCTTCGAGTATCCTTAGATCATCTTCAGAGCCGCCTCCCTCGATTATCCTTGTTAGCGTATCGTAGAGTATCTTAGATCCAACCCTGCAGGGGATACATTTACCGCACGATTCAGCCATAGTGAACGATGTGAAGAACCTAGCTATGTCGACTATACAGTTTCTATCATCTATAACTATCAAGCCTCCTGAGCCCATTATGGCGCCTGCAGATGTTAAACTCTCATAATCCATAGGTAGATCTAGCATGTTCTCCGGGAGGCATCCACCTGAAGGCCCGCCTATCTGGACCGCTTTAAACCTTCTACCTTCTCTCACACCTCCAGCTACCTTGAATATCAGTTCCCTCACGGTTATTCCTATCGGAACCTCTACTGCACCGGTTCTAGCGGCTGATCCCGTTATGCAGAAAACCTTCGTACCTTTACTTCCACCCGTACCGTATGATGCGAATTTCTCCCATCCATCGCTCATTATGGTGGCTACGTGAGCGAGGGTTTCCACGTTGTTTATTACGGTGGGTTTACCGAATAACCCATGTGTGGCTGGGTAGGGTGGACGCTGCCTAGGCATAGCTCTACCGCCCTCTATAGCGGCTAGCATAGCAGTCTCCTCTCCGCATACGAACGCTCCGGCGCTACGAATAACCTCTACATCGAAGCTGAATTCTGAATCGAGTATGTTGTGGCCTAGGATACCGTAGCGTCTAGCATCCTCTGCAGCCCTCTCCAGCCTATCCGCCATAAGAGGCTTTTCAGCCCTCACAAAAATGTATCCGTAGGATGCGCCTATAGCATAGGCCGCTATAATCAAACCTTCGAGAACTCTATGAGGATCAGCTTCAGCTAGCATCCTATTCATGAACGCCCCCGGATCTCCTTCATCTGCGTTACATACTACATACTTAGGTAGCCCCTCCGCCCTCCTGCAGATACTCCATTTCAACCATGTAGGGAAGCCGGCTCCGCCCCTACCCCTTAAACCAGCCTTCCTAACGATCTCGATAACATCCTCAGGTTTGGATTCCAGGGCTCTAACCAGCCCACGGTATCCATCATAGACTATATAGTCCTCGATAGATTCAGGGTTAGCTATCCCGCAATTCCTGGTAACCCATCTCACTTGGTATCTAAGAAAATCTATCTCATCTAGTAGGGGCACCTCAAGCTCGCCTTTAGCAGTTCCTACCCTATTCCTGAGAGCGGATGCCCCGCTAACATCCCCCTCTAGATATGTATCTAGGATCTCACCTACAGATCTAGGCTCCACTCTACCGTATATGGCTGTAGGTAGTCCATCCTTATGGATCTCTAGTAAAGGTTCCATATAGCATAGCCCTATGCATCCGACCGGTATGACGGAGGCTTCTAACCCTCTTCTTTCAAGCTCTCTCAGAGTTGCATCATATACACCCCTAGCTCCGACGGCTAGACCGCAGCTACCCATACCGATGGAGATCTTCAACCCATTTCTACCATTCTTAATTTCAGATATTCTAAACCTTCTTTTCTCCCTGCACTCGATGTTATCATGACATAAGGGTCCCTCAACGGCACAGGTTATATAGCTCCTACAGGGGGTTTCCGATGAATGCCTGCATAAGTCGCAGCATTTATCCATCAGACTCCACTGATTAGCTCCCATGGCATCCCACTCTTTTCATGCATGTTTAGAGCTACCCGTTCTAGCCTTAGCCCTGTAGAATGATACTATCCTACGCATCTCGTCGAGGTTAACCCTACTGTATACTTCATCCCCTACCTTGATGACAGGGGCTATGCTGCAGCATCCGAGGCATCTAACCCTTAAAACGGTGAATATTCCATCCTTAGATGTCCTACTGTTGGGCTCTATTTCGAGGAGGCTCAGTAAGAACCTATAGTTCTCAGAGTTTCTCCTGATATAACATGCTGTACCCATGCACATCTGTATGATGTATGTGCCTGGAGGCTCTAGGATGAATTGGTGGTAGAAGGTAACTACTCCATAGACGTTGCTTAAAGGTATGCCGAGATGGCTGGAAACACTCTCTAAGCTATATCTGGGGAGGTATCCTAGCTTAGCTTGAATCGATTGTAGGATCGGGATTAAAGCCTTCCTAGATCTACCGTAACGTCTCACGGTCTCCTCTACCATCCTATCTATATTCTTAGTCTCCTCGTTGATAAGTTGCACACCTTTACTATCCATCAGCTTTCCCACTTGGATCGTAAAAATAGCATCGGGGATATTAAGGTTTCATCTCTAAAAATTTTAAAATATCTAGCTAGCCCTGCGTTTCATCGCTATCGTAAGTCTACACTTATCATGCGGTTTTATCTCGTATCCATACTTTTCACCATCCACTATTAACGAGGCTAAAAGTATAATCTGTGAATATCCCCATTTTCCACCCTAATCATATATGAGGGTTACGTGAAATGCAACTTGTGTCATCGAGGCAAGAGGAGCCTACCGTATATCTCGAGGGGTCGAAGTTAGCTTTCGCCGGCTATCTACAGCTAACGATAGGTATACATAGCTCATCCTCTATAACGTTTAAGCTCGGCTGGTGGTAAGCGTGGTTATACTTTCAGGCGGTAATACCAGCTCGATCGCTCCATCTCTAACGGTTATATCACCGATATACTTGCAGTTTTCTGTTCTGGATGTACGATAATGTTTAAGGTACGGGGGTGGTGTAAGGTTCTTTAGAGTTATCTTGGCTGTGATATCCGATCTCCCCCTGTTTATCGCTACGATCGTGAGGTCGCCGTTCCCCTCGTTTAGGTATGCTGAGACTAATAGTTGGGAGCTACTACTCTTAGCATCTATCCTTACCGAATATGGATCTATGAATTTGAAGAATTGTTTAACTGCATAGTATTTGGGAGTAACATTATAGTGGTCGCCATCTTTACTTATGCTGATCAAACCTGTCCCCCTATACCAGAATAGCTCCCATACCAGGTAGACTGAAGCATTACCGTAGACTAGCGTGTTATGGATATGTTGAGCTGTGTAGAGTGCCTCCTCGTATGTACCTGCTAAGGGGAAATCTAGGTAGCTATACTCGGTCATCCACAACGGCTTACCATATCTGGTGCAATAGTTGGAGAGCGCTTTAAGCCATGGTATTCCTTCATCCGGATTGGTGAATGGTATATCGTATAGGTGTACCGCGAGGATATCGACGTATCGAGCTGCTTCTGGGTCAGATAATATCGCCTCTATATACCTGATAGCATTCTGAACACCGGATGTCTCTGGAACAACTATCTTAGCCGTTATACCTTCTTTTTCAAACCTCCTACCGACGACTTTTATCAGATCCTTTAACTGTTCAGGTGTATAGACGCATGTCTCCCATGTAGCGGTATAATCTGGCTCGTTCTGTATACCTACCCAACCTATATCTATACCGTGGTACCTCGCATATCCTAGGATATACGCTGATATCCATTCCGCATACTCTTCATACATCTCAGATAAAAGGTAGCCACCATTCGTCTCTTGCATATTGCTTTTCATCCAAGCGGGTGGACTCCAAACAGAAGCTATGAACCTCGTAACACCCCTCTTCTTGGCTTCGATAGCATTCCATACCTGATCTTGATCTGTCGTAAAGTTGAATGCCCTCCAATTGAAATTATTCGGGTCGCTATCATCGTTTACGCTTTCTATCTTAGTCCAAGCCCGCAGCCTATAGATGCTTATGCCAAGATCTGAGAAGAGTAGATCCGCGACTATGGTTCTATACGGTTCTCTAAGATTCCTTAGAAGCCACTCATAGTATGCGCCTGAACCGCCGAATCCCTCGATTATCTGATATCTCTTCGCTCCATCAACCTCGATAGGTTTCACACCCGGTATACTCTGTATGAAGATATATAGGATCAGCCCCGTAACCACCGTTATCTTAAGAATTAATAAGAAGAGCTTCCTCCCCGCCCTCTTCATTTCATAATTAGCTTGGATCCATATGCTATATCAACTTTGTTCTCCATGCAAGATGTCTACACAGTTTAAGAGTGATATGTAGGGGGCATCATCGTGGGGGATACTCCTCTCCACCATAATCGGTTCAACTCGGCGTACTTTTAGATTCATGCAAATTAGCCTTTATAACGCTTCCCAGCGTAGGCTGGGGTTGCGATGAGTTAGGCGTAGATAAAGTTTCTCTTTTACAATCCTCATCGGTGATATTCTTCGAGGTTTGTTTGGAAGCGTAAAAGCTTTGGGGTAACTTAACGAAGCTTTATAGAATTTAGATACTGCTTTCTATGTGTCAAGCTGCCGGGAAGACGTATAAAGCTATACTCTGCCGCGTCGACGAGGCTTCCTGGGTATAGCGTTAGAGAGCCTCCTATTAAGATACTTCGAGAAGATCTCGATAAACCCTCCGGAGGAGGTAACGTAGTGGGTCAGAGAACTTGATAGACGCTACATACCATCGAGGTATCCGGATACGTATTCGTCAGCTACATCTCACGAAGCATACGATGAGGAAGCTTCTTCAAGAGCTATTAGGTGCGTAGAGGTTGTGGTCGGGTATGCTATAAGGGTCATCGACAGATAAGGGGCTTGAGAGGGCTATCGGTAGGGTTGAAAGCCGTTGTAATCCGTATACTATTATCCTCTCCGGTTTAAGAGCTAGAGGAGATTATAAGCCGTGGAGCGATTATGACTTTTCAGTAGTAGTTGAATTCGAGAAGGGATACTTCACCCTGGAAGGAGTTGGAGATATGCTGAGGAAGGGTAATCCGTTAATCGTCGATGCTCTTAGCGAAGGTATGATTCTACATGGGGAGCA
>JANXEK010000020.1:10089-29236 GCA_025058595.1 Candidatus Bathyarchaeota archaeon | reverse complement strand
TAGTATCTTCGCTTGCTCTAGTCGTTTCGATCGGTTTAGCTATCCACTCCTTTATGATGCTTCTATCTCTGGAAGCTAACGTTAAGGTTAGGCATTCCTATGTTAGGATCGATGATTCCACCGCGATAGTTACGTTTACGTTATCCAGTCCTAGGGAGGGTAGGTATAGTTACGCTGTATCCTGTAACTCATCGGAGCAGCCCTTCCTATGGTTTAGCGATGGGAGTATATGGGCTGGAGGATCCTTCACGTATACGTTATACTTGAAGCTTGAGCCTTGTAGGGTTTTAGCCGTTAACGTTAAGATCTGGTGGGAGGGTAAGCTTATGGATGATGTAACCCACTACGCTAGATTCGAGGGTTGAGATGTGAGGTGGCCGGACGGGTTTAAAGCAGCTTTCTCTCTAAGGGTTGATGTAGAATCTTCGAACTGTCTACTTAAAGGTGTTCCTATCCTTCTAAGCATACTCGAACGGTACGATCTTAGAGCTACGTTATTCATACCTATGGGTCCCGATAGGGTTGGGGCTAGCTTCGATCGCGGACGGGTGGGGAGCTACTTGAAGCTGAATCCTTTAAGGAAGTTCGGTTTTAAGGCGATCCTACGCGGTTTTCTGCTCCCCCCTCTAGATCTCGGTGAGATCTGCTTGAGGATGGGGTTGAAAGCTTCTCGATACGAGATCGCTCTACACGGCTACGATCATTCAGGCTGGGTTTACGCTGTAAGGAGGGGCTGTCCATGGATGGTTGGTGCTCTATTCCGAAAAGGGTATAGCGAGTATAGACGTGTATTCGGTGGGGCGCCGAAGGGTTTCGCTTCCCCAGAGTTTAGGTGGACTATCGAGATCCTCGGTATGCTGGATGAGTTTAACTTTCTGTATGGGAGCGATTTTAGGGGGAGGCTACCCTTCAAGCCTAGGGTGAACGGTAGGATATACAGGACTCTACAGATACCTGTATCTCTCCCGAACCTCGAGGAGCTGAGCTGGGCTGGCTTAAGGGATGATGAGGCGTTGAAAGCTGTTGTGAAAGCTATAGAGGGGGTGATCCGTAGCGGGGGTTTAGCCGTCCTACTCGTACACCCGTCGTACGAGGTTCTCTTGAAGAGAAGCCTTCTCGAATCCATCCTGGAGTATGTGGATAGGAGGAGGGATGATCTATGGATAGCTACTATGAGCGAAGTCGCGGAATACTGGGTGGGGTTGAGAGGTTTTGAAGGTTGTTAAGGTAAGAGAGTTTACATACCCTACGTATGTAGGTGGGATAGAGATCTGCCTTCATAGGTTATGTCCGGCTCTAGCTAAGCTTGGGGTAGGATTGATTCTACTGACATGTGCTGGGAGGGGGTTGCCGAGACGGGAGGTTAGGGATGGGGTCGAGGTTAGGAGGATAGATCTTCTAGGTATGGTGGGGGCTTTAACGGGTAGGCTTAAGGCTAGCGGGATGCTGTATGGGGTAATAGTTCGGATCCTATTCCTACTCGTACTACCCATACATATGGTGAAGGTTTTGAAGGAGTTTAGCGTAGATTTGATACATGTCCACTGTCTATGCGCTCTATCGGCTCTCCCGGCATCTATCGTAAGCCTGCTAACAGGAACCCCCCTCGTGATAACTATGCATGGGACATTCCTAGGATACTATGGTAGAGCTGTTAAACCCCCATTCTCTTGGATAATCCCGGCGGCTGAGGTAGCTTATCTACGTCTCGGGTTGTATGATAGGATACTCGTAGAGGATAGGTATACGTATAGGATGCTGATAGGTATAGGTGTAGCCGGGGGGAAGGTATCCATCCTACCCTACCCTGGTGTGGAGCTCGAGAAGTTTAGGGATGCACACCCGATAGAAGGGTTGGTAGGTAGGACTATAGTGCTGCATCATGGACGTTTAGTCGGGAAGAGGGGTGTAGAGAATCTGATCAGAGCGATACCGGAAGTTGTGAAGGAGTATCCGGGTGTAAGGTTTATGATAGCGGGGGAGGGTCCTGAGGAGGAACGGTTGAGGAAGCTTACCGAGGATCTCGGTGTAGCTAGCTATGTAACCTTCCTAGGGTTGGTTCCATACGAGCTGATACCTAGGCTGGTGAAATCGTCGACTATAGTGGTCGTTCCAAGCTTAGTCGAAGGTCACTCGTCGAGCGTGGTGGAAGCTATGGCTGCAGGTAAACCTGTGATCGCGACGAGGGTTGGAGGTATAGTGGAGGTCGTGAGAGACGGTGTGACGGGGGTTCTTGTAGATCCTGGAGATCCGGGTGGGATAGCTGAAGCGATAATAAAGCTACTCGGAGATGGTAGCCTAGCAAGATCTCTAGGTATGAAAGCTGCCGAGAGTGTTAGGGGGTATGATGTTAGGAACCTTGCAGAGAAGGAGTTTAACGTCTATAGAGATATCGTCGAAGGTAGGAGGCGTGGTTTTCGAGGTAGAGTAAATCTTGTAAGGCTATCGATTCTGTTAACCGTTTTTTCGATACAAATCCTGTATATGCTTCGATTCTTAGGTAACCTAGCGTATAGACTCGTAAACCTGCATGAGCATCTTCTATACGGTTGGGTTATTCTTTCAGCCTGTCTCCTATGGTTTATACTGAAGTATAAGGATATAGCCGATGCTATGGTGGATACTGGGGGGATCGTAGCTAGGCGGATATATGCGATGGCAGGTTTTACCCTATGCATCGCTTCGCTGATAGCTGAACTCGTGTATCGAGTAGAGGATTTCTTCTATGCCGTAGCTCTATCCTCCCTCGTTATCTCAGGGGTTTTCCTAGTCTTCGGAAGCTTAACTCCTCTCATGATCTCGATAGCATACGTAGCCGGTGTAGGGCTTCCGCTACTCATCGATAGATTCGCCTACCATCCTATCTCAGAGTTTGCGGCTAGAGCGACAGCTACAACGCTTAGCATCCTCGGGTATGAAGCATCGGTTCACGGATCCTGTATAGCTATATCTACGTTCGCCGGTAGCGTTATAGAAGCTTGTATAGATCCTGTATGCGCTGGAAGCACTTCTCTATCGGTATTCGTATGTCTATTCATGTTGGTAACGATGGATCTAAACCTGAAGCTAAACCGGAAGATAGCGGTTCTCTTCGTAGCTGGGTGTCTAGGTGTCATAGGTCAAGCTATACTTAGACTGATCCTTATAGGTATAGTAGGCGTGAACTATGGGTTCGAAGCTTTCTTCATAGCTCATAGGTATCTTGGCTATATCCTCTTCCCGCTCTACTTCACGTTATTCATATACGTCTATCTCAAGGCGACGGCTAAGATTCGTAGGATAGCCGGAGGGGTTGGAACCGTTGTCGGAGATCAAGCCGAAGGGTAGGATCGAGCTATCCCTGCTAACGACCGCTATAGTATCGCTAACGTTTACAGAATATTCTTTCGCCTTCCTAGATCCCGCTCTAGGGATATTCTCGGCGTTAATATCCGTTACGATACTCTACCTAGCTCTATCGTTGTTTAGAGGTATACGTAGCATCGTAAGGGAGACGGTTGAAGTTATATGTCTAATCCAATTATACATCCTCCTAATATCCTCGCTTCCATGGTTCTTTATAAGTCAAAGCCTACTCATACCGGCAACATACTCCATCCTACTAGCGTTATGCCTATGGTATGTAAAGGGGTCGAGCATAACGTCGGAGGAGCTAGGTTTCAAGAGAGCTTCATCGAGATACGTTATACTCGCGTTTACGGTCGGGATACCTTTAGGTACCGTAGAGTTTCTGATATTGAGGCCTCCACCACCTACGCCTACATTCTCCATACCCTACCTTCTAGAGATGGCTCTATACATGTTTCTATTCGTAGGATTCGGGGAGGAGCTCCTCTTCAGAGGGATACTGATGACGAACCTAGAGAAGTATATGAACCCTAGATTAGCGCTAATACTACAATCTCTAATATTCGCTATCCTACATATAACTTGGAGATCTCTAACCCAGATATTCTTCGTATTCATAGCGGGGTTAATCTTCGGGTTACTCTTCAAGATGAGTAGAAGCTTAATCCCGCCAACGATCGCTCACGGTGTAGGAAACATAATGCTAATCAATATCCTCCCGTTCATGATGTGAAAACTTTAAATTCGATGCTAAATACGGCTTTATCCTCACTCGAGCTGTTAAGGTTAGAGGTAATGGGTATATCTCTAGATGGGTTACCGGTAGATTCTAAGGGTAGATAGCGATATATACCTAGCTCTTTAACCCTATTTCAGGTGTTTTCGATGAAGGCTGCTGACGATGTATACGTCGTGGAGTGTCCTTTCCTCCGTCCAGGCTACTTCGTTAGTTCGTGTATAATCGTCGGGAGGGGTGTAGTCGTCGTCGATACGGGTGTAGAGGGGTCTCCGAGGATGGCTATCTACCCTTGTATCGAAGGTTTGGGTAGGAGGGTTTCCGATGTATCCTACATCCTGTTTACGCATTCTCATTTCGATCATTGCGGTGGAGCCGCTGAGATGAAGGGGGAGGCTATGTGTAGGGTTGGCGTCCATGAGCTTGGGAAGCCTTTCCTCGAGGATCCTATGCTTCTAGATATACAGCTTAGTAGGAGGTTTCCGACGTTATTCCGGGTTGGGGAACCTAGGTTTAAACCTTTGGAGGTAGATGTAGCGTTCAGGGATGGAGATGTACTCGATGCTAACGGTATCAGGCTTAGAATGCTTCACACCCCTGGGCATTCGATCTGCTCATCCTGTATCGTATACGAGGATAGGGGGATCTATATATGCGGAGACTCTATACAGGGTCGAGGGGGGAATAGACCCCTCCTCTTCCATAGCTCTACGGATTATATCGGATCGTTGAACCGGTTATCGGAGGAGCGTGTAGAGGTGATGGTTCTAGGGCATCCATTCCCCCCTTTCGGTAGAGCCGTACTTAGAGGCTGGGAGGTTAGGGAGTATATCGAGGAGAGTTTGAAGGCTATCGAGGAGCTTAAACATCTAGTTCTAGATGTTCTCAGAGGCTGTAGGAAGCCTATGGATCCTAAGCAGATCTACGAAGCTATAGCTGTATCTCAGCCTGTTACGATCGGCTGTATCCTCGAGGATCTAGAGGTGGAGGGGAGGGTTGAGAGGTTCGACGAGAAGCTGGATCTATGGATCCCATCCCGATGAATCATAGATCTGGGGGGTAACGCTTAATACGGCTATGTATGTCTAGATCGATTCTCGGTATGCCTGTAGTCGAAGCTTCGATACTACTGGATATAGGTGTAGCTATATTCGAAGCTCTAGGCTCCCCTAGGTTTGAAGCCGAGATCGTCTCTTCATCTCTAGTCGAAGCCGATCTAGCCGGGGTCCATTCGCACGGCGTTATGCGTATACCATACTACGTAGAGCATGTTAGGGAGGGTTTGATAAAGCCTGGCGCTAGGATCGAGGTTGTCAGGGAGACCCCTACTACAGCTATAATCGATGGCGGCGGGGGTTTCGGTCAGGTTGCCGCTAGGAGGGCTTCCGAGGTAGCTGTATCTAAAGCTGAAGCTTCCGGTATATCCGCCGTAGCCGCTGTGAATACCGGTCATATAGGTAGGCTTGGAGAGTATACGCTCTACATAGCCGAGAAGGGTATGGTTGGCTTAGGCTTCTGTACGACTTATAGGGCTTCCGTAGCTCCATACGGTGGTAGGGGTAGGAGGCTATCTACAGCGCCTATATCGGTAGCCGCTCCGAGCGATAGATTCCCATTCCTACTAGACTACGCTACATCTATAGTAGCCGAGGGTAAGCTTAGGTTGAAGTATCTATCGCGTGAACCCACCCCGGAGGCTTGGGTGGTAGATCCTCAGGGTAGGCTATCTATGGATCCATCAGATTTCTACGATAGGGGTGGAGCTCTACTACCGTTCGGAGGATATAAGGGTTACGCTCTAGCTATGGCTGTAGAGATACTATCCGGTATACTCGTAGGCGCCGGATTCCCGTGTAGCGGATGCTATAAGGGTATGAATAGCCTTCTACTCATAGCTTTGGATCCGTCGGCGTTCGTAGGTAGGGGGGAGTTTAGGAGTGGTGTATCCAGCTTCATCGAAGCTATGAAATCTACGCCTCCAGCTGAGGGCTTCGTAGAGGTTCTAGTACCTGGGGAGCCTGAGTATAGATCTAGGGAGGAGAAGCTTAGGTTGGGTATACCGGTCGAGGATGAGGTATGGGCTAGGATAAGGAGGGCTGCTTTAGAGTTAGGGTTGGATTTCGATAGTCTATCATCTAGGTGAAGCTTCGACGGCTCCCACCCTCTACGGGTGCTAGTATGCATACGGCGTATACTATAGAGTTTAACACGTATACGATTATACCTAGATCGTATGAGTAGCTTGTTAGAGCTATACCTGGAGATGGATACTCGTATAGCTTCGATATAGCGTATACGAATAGCGTAGAGGATAGTATTATGGAGGCGAGGGTTGAAGCGTAGATTCTCTTCATATCCAGTATAACCGATACTACGCCTATTATAAGCGATAGGAATGCTAGGGTTACGTGAGCTTTGAAAGCTAAGACCGCATCTACAGCTCTAGGATCTGCTAGAGCGAATAGAGATAATATAAGCCTAGCTTTGAATCCCCCGATCTCAGCCGGGTTAGGGTTGAGCATCAACGCCGCGAGATCGAGCAGCCTATACTCTACGGATAGATTCTCGAACCTGATGATAGCCCAAGATATCGTGAAGGATGCTATGATCGTAGCTAACCCTACGAATCCAAGTATCCTCGTGAAGGTTAGATAGCTCATAACCTACACTTCCATCCACCCGTTTCGTATCGCCTCTCCGCTAGGATAGGCTTACCCTAGCTCTAGGTAGGTTCATCCGGTCCTCTTAGCACCGCAGTTAGGGCATGTAACCTCTGTTACAGGGAAGAGTGTTCCGCAATACTTGCATGGAGCTACGACTATCTCGCGTACCACCTCCCTCTCTCTAACCGTAGGTGGAGCGGCTGGTTGAACTATCTGTAGCTCCACCGTATCGCTTTTAGCATCCGGTCTACCTTTAACCGCTGCTACGCCTCTAACGGTCCATGTAACCCTTCTATCTACACCTTTATAGGTCGGCTTCAAGGTTATAGGTATACCTATCCTGAAACGGTAGCTCTCCGTAAACCCTCTAGCTATACGCATAGGGCCGCTTAATACAACCTTAGCCGAGTGGAGGATAGCGGATTCCCATGTCTCTGTCGGAACCGTTACAGATGGTTCGATCCTCCCAGATCTAGCCGGGACTCTAGCTCCTACATACTTCACTGTTTTAACGGATTCTACGCATAGGAGCTCGCATCTAACCTCGTCTACATCTACATCTTCATCTGAGGATAGTTGAAGCTCGCCTTCTACACTCTCTCCGAGCGTATAGTAATCTTTACCGAGCTTCAAAGTTATCCTTATCTTAGGCGGCGTCAACTTCTTAGCGAACCCACCTAGGATCGGCAAACCTTTTCACTCGCTTCCTATACTCTATCTATAGAGATTTAAAGATTACAAACAGTTTATATACTCAGTATGTCTACCTATCAACTATATGTCTGGTGATGCTAGACCTACGAGATTCGAGTATATAGCCGGGGCTCTAGTAATCCTCATATCCTCGATAGGGGTAGCATCCACGGTGTATAGTATAGGTATCCTACCGTTCGACGCGGTCGATCTAGTATTCTGGCTTCTAGCCCCCCTCGGCGTATACACGATCTCCTACGGTTTATGGTTTAATAGGGATAGATCCTTCCATCTATGCTGGGGGTTGGTTATGCTAGCTTTAGCTTTATCCTCGATCCTATACCCGTTGGTGCATCCGTTAACGATCCTAGGCTTGCTACTCCTAGCTCTCGCTGTACTGGGGTTCTCAGCTTATAGGGGGAGGATGAGGTGAGCGTAGGGGATCGTATCGATAGGGTTAGGAGGGAGATGAGCCTCTCCGAGAGGATCCTCAGCTATATACCTGGCTATCGAGGTTATAAGGAGAAGGAGGTTAGGAGGGAGAGCGATAGACTGGTTAGGATGGAGGTTGTAGCTAGGTTGAGGGAGGCTAAAGGTATCTTGAAGAGGAGCTTATCGAACCCGGCTATAGCTGCGAGGATCTCCGGTGAAGATTCGTGGAGGATCGATACCCTAATCTACCGTCTCGATAGGGTTACCCAGCGTATAGATAGAGCTGTAGCAGGTTATGCAGGTATATTCGATGCTGTGAAGGTTAGGGAGGATAAGCTTGAATCGGTGATCGAGTATGATCTAGGTTTGATAGAGAAAGCTGAATCCGTTAGATCCGGTATCCGATCTCTAGCATCGTCGGATCCTATGAGCGGCGAGTGGAGAGGCATCCTAGATAACCTTATATCTAGGATAGATGAACTCGACTCCCTCATCGATAGGAGGAGCGATATACTGAGAGGGGTGGTAGGCTAGTATGCCTAAGGTTATCGAATGGGTCGGAGCTAGGGAGGGCGATATAGTTTGGAGGTATCCTAGGGAGGAGATAGCTTGGGGTGATAACCTTATAGTCCATGAGTATGAGGCTGCAGTCTTCTTCAGGGATGGGAAAGCTTACGATGTATTCAGAGCTGGGAGACACGTACTCACGACGGCGAACCTACCGCTACTCACAAGCCTACTATCGAGGATAGCAGGCTTCGATAGGGTTCCGTTCAGAGCTACCGTCGTATTCATATCCCTCAAACAGTTTCAAGGTAGGTTCGGAGCTCAAGGTCAGACTAAGGAGCTTGCACCGCTTAAATTCTACGGAAGCTTCTGGTTCAGGGTTGAAGAGCCTAACCTATTCGTCAACGAAATCATCGGTGGACAGAACATCTATAATACGGATAGACTCCAAGAATTCCTTAGAGGATACTTCAACGAGAAGCTTATCGATACCTTAAGCCAATACTCGCTGGTAGATGTCTACGGTAAACTCGATGAGACAAGCCTCCTAGCTAGAAGCACGCTTTACGACGCCTTCAGGAGGGTAGGCTTAGAGCTTATAGACGTTAAGTTTGAGGGTATAGATACGACCCCTGAGTGGAGGGATAGGCTATTCTTCCTAAGGACAGGTGTATCTGCAGGCGAGGTTCTAAGGATGCAGACCGTACAGAAAGCTGCTGAAAGCCTATCCCAAAGCCCAGGTGCAGCGGTCGGAGCAGGTATAGCCATAATACCGCCGCTATTCCAGCAGCCTCAAACCCAGCCCACCATACAATGCCCTAGATGCGGATTCCAGAATCCGCAGACGGCTAGATTCTGTATGAACTGCGGATCGCCTACACAGCCTGGACAGGTATGCTCTAGATGCGGTACGGCAAACCCCGTCGGAGCTAGATTCTGTATAAACTGTGGAAACCAGCTACAGCAGACTACCGGGAAATGCCCTAGATGCGGAAGCGACACCCCTCCCGGAGCTAAATTCTGTCTAAACTGCGGGGAGAAACTAGCCTAAACTAGCTAAACCCTATACGCGTATAACCTCCTCGCAGAATCTACATAGTCGGATGCACCGTTCTTCGCTTACATGATATGAGTATAGTTTTAAAGTTTATACGGGATCCACCGGTTATCGGTAGAGAGCGCCTACATATACTTGTAGGACTGAGGTTGGAGTATACTGGAGGTTCGCTCCACCCGTCGGGGCGCAGTGGATACAGTTCGCTATAGGCTTCATTCTGATATCCGTAATCTACGCTCTACATGCTAGATATCCATGGTTCCCGTTAAGCCCTGGAGGTGTAGCTATGGGTTTCGGTTGGATAATCGTCAACGTAGTATTTCCAGCTATAATAGCGTATGTAGTCAAATCGGTAATCATAAGGATAGGTGGCACTAAACTATACGATGATCTTTTAATGCCGTTCGCTATAGGTATGACCGCCTCTGTAAGTATAGCGATAATGCTAGGAGCGCTCTATAACTTCGCTTCAACTATATTAGCTATGTAAACCTCTACCCCTCACCTATTTTCCCCTTCAACCCTACCTGGAGGATGAAAGATCTTAAGGTATGTTTAACATTATCCTAGCTAGACGTAGATATGTTATGTAGATTAGTATTATCTCTCGTTATATGTTGAGATCTATGTTAACATGGTTTGGAGGGTGTGGGGTTGGTTTGAAGGGTAAGGTGTTCATGGTTGGTCATGCTCATATAGATCTATCGTGGCTTTGGACTAGATCCGAGACTATCCTCGATATAATCCCTAGAACCTTCTGGAACGTCGTAGATCTAGCCGAGAGGTATGGCGTAGTGTTTAGCCAGAGCTCCGCTCAGCTCTATAGATGGGTTGAAGAGTATTATCCGGAGCTATTCGAGAGGATAAGAGATCTAGTTAGCCGTGGATTATGGGAGGTAGTAGGCGGATCATGGGATGAGTATAGCCCCCTCCTAGTATCCGGTGAATCCCTAGTTAGACAGTATCTATACGGTAAGAGATACTTTATGGATAGATTCGGTGTAGACGTATCTGTAGCGTGGCTTCCAGATAGCTTCGGATTCCCATGGACCCTACCGCAGATACTTAGTAAATCCGGTTTAAGATTCTTCATGACTCATAAGCTTAAATGGCAGGTTGAGATGAACTCTCCTCCGATACCGTTCCCATACCATATATTCTGGTGGAGATCCCCGGATGGGAGTAGAATCCTAGCATACCATACGGTCGGAAGCTACAACGAGGATGTAAACGAATCTAGGATATCGAGCTATCTAGATGTTATGAAGGCTAAGCACGGCTTAGATATACTTATGTATGTCTATGGACGCGGGGATCATGGCGGAGGACCTACAGAGGATATGGTTCTCAGAGCTCTAGATATATCTAGACGTGGAGTATTCGATCTGAAATTCTCTAGAGCCGAGGATTTCTTCCATGAAGCTGAGAGGATCATCGAAGGTTTAGGCGTACCTATACCCACGGTAGACGATGAACTCTACGTTAAGACGCATAGAGGTACGTATACAACCGAAGCCGTAGTTAAGGTATCGAATAGGATGTGCGAGAACCTCCTACTGACCATCGAGAGGTTTTCATCCATAGCCTATACCCTAGGATACGGCTATCCCTATGAAGATGTTAAACGTCTATGGGAGCTACTACTCCTGAACCAGGTTCACGATAACCTCGACGGTACATCTATAGAGCAAGCATACCAGGATTCTATGATAGACTATACACGTATAAAGCGTGAAGGATCAGATCTACTAGCTAGAGCTATCAAAGCTATATCATCCAGGATAGATACATCTAGATCTGAACGCTCCATAGTGGTGTTCAACCCTCTACCGTGGAGTAGGGGTGGCGTAGTCGAGGTCGAAGGCTTAGGCGATGTATCTATAGTCGATGCCGATGGGAAGCCTATACCTACACAACGCGATACGGAGACAGGTAGATCGATATTCATAGCTAAAGATATACCTGGGTTAGGCTATAGGGTATACTCTATAGTCGACGGTACAGATTTATGTATGGATACAGATCTCAAAGTGGAAGGATTCACGTTGGAGAATAGCTTCGTAAAGGTTACAGTAGATCCATCTGAAGGTAGGGTTTCCAGTATATACGATAAGATCTGCGGGGTGGAGCTCCTAGATAGATCTAGAGGTGGAAACCTACTGGAGATCTTCGTAGATAAGCCTCCCAACGCTCCTCTAGGAGAGCCTGCTTGGAATATCTATCTAGGACCATGCGATAAGCCTAGGACTCTATCTGTAGAGCTGATCGAATCAGGACCTGTGAGAGCTAGGATTAAGATAGCTAAATCCTTCGGTACATCTAGGTTCACCCTATACGTATCGCTATACGCCTACGCTAGGAGAGTCGACTTCGAAGCTAGATCATACTGGAACGAAGAGTATAGGTTCGCTAAGATAGGATTCTCACCTAGTTTTAAGACGCCTTACGCTACCTACGAGATAGCCTATGGAGCTATACAGAGGTATACTCATACGTTCAGGGAGGATCCTGGAGTGAAGCTTGAGCTACCATCTAGAGGATGGGAGGATGCCGATATGCTTAAATCCGAAGTTTCAGCGCATACATGGATCGATTTATCCGATCCAGATGGAAGCTTCGGCTTCACGATAGTTAACGATGGGAGGTACGGGTTCTCCTTCGACGGTGAAACAATATGGATAAGCTTCCTTAGAGCTGCTAATAGGGCTAGACCACTCCTACCGCTCGATTGGACAGATAGATCCTCGAAACCATGGGTTGGAGAGCATAAGCTTAGATACACTCTATTCCCCCATAGGGGTGGATGGAGAGCTTTAAACCCAGCTAGACTGGGTATGGAGTTCAACAACCCCCTTATACCGATCGTAGAGAATCGGCATAGAGGCGATCTACCACCGGTATACGGGTTTATGGAATCCTCACCTAGCAATATAGTCGTAACAGCCGTTAAGAGATCTGAGGATGATAGCGATATAATCGTAAGGATGTACGAATCTGAGGGTGTAGCATGTGAAGCTATATTGAACCTATGGTTCACACCTAGAGATGCATACGAGACCGATATGATAGAATGGGATAGATACGTAGAGCCTAGAAGATACAGTGTAGATGGGGGGATTCTAAGAATACCTATAAACCCGTTCGAGGTTAAAACCATAAGGATAAAGCTATAAGGTACATACACTATCTGTCCTGACTATCTGCGTAGACGATAGCGGTGAACCTATCTACCTGGGGGCTGAAAGGTGTAAACTAACCCCCCGGGGGGTAGACCATGAATATTTCCATGCCTCCACCATTAATAATCACCTCAAAATCCATACTTTAATCTAGTAACCGGTTGATGCTATCCTTCACCCGCTCTTCAGGTATAGTACCCCTAGATCTCTCATCTAACCCCTAACCTTCTCGACCGTAGGATCTTTACGATCTAGCGTAATATTATATACATGTATATGCTTCATAATCAGTTTCTATGTATAGCTGCGATGTGGGTTAGAAGGGTTCAGGAGGTTGGTAGGGGTACATTCACCGTTAGCCTCCCTAGAGAGTGGGTTGAACGTGTAGGGTTGGATAAAGGCTCTAAGCTTCTCATAGTCGATGGAGGCTCATCGCTCCTCCTAAGACCTCCTAAGCCTCCAGTTGTATACGAGAAGGAGGTTAAGGTTCGAAGAGGGTATGAACGTCTATCCGTTAAGGAGGTTCTAGCAAGCTATCTCCTAGGCTACGATGTCGTGAGGGTCGTATGCGATGGGGGATTCGATCCTGATGGTAGGAGAATCGTTAAGGATGTTTGTAGGAAGCTCATAGGGTTAGAGGTTATAGGCGAGGATAGCTCTAGCATAACTTTCCAGTGTATAGTCGATCCTGAGAAGCTCGATGTAGAGAAAACCTTCGATAGGCTTAGATTCCTAGTCTACACGCTTCAGGAGGATATAGCTCGCATACTATCTCAGGATCCATCAAAGATGTACATGCTGACGGATAGGGATGATGAGATCGATAGGCTATACTTCCTACTAGTCAGGCTTCTAAGAAGCCCCGTAGATGTAAGCGGTGTTACGATACAGTTCAGTAGGAGGCTCGATATACGTGTAGCAGGGCTACTCCTAGAGAATATAGCGGATAGGCTTACGAAGCTAGCGTATACGTTATCAGAAGCCGGAGGTCTACCTAGCGATCTGATCTCGAAGCTTAAACCTATAGTAGATAGGCTTTCATCGATAAGAGATGCAGCTCTGAAGATGTTTATCGAAGGCGTACTCGAGTATATGGATAGATTCGAGAAGCTAGTCTACGAGAATAGCGAGCTTATAGAAGAGTTTAGAAGGATATCCTCGATCCACCCAGACCCGAAGGTTAGGGATGCATGCCTGGAGGTTGCTTCGATAGTAGAAGAGATAGTTAGAAGCTACGTAGATATAGCGGATCTAACGACTCCGAAGTAAACCCTATAATAGATTCGATAGATCCCTCAAACTAGATAGAGCCTCACCTACAAGCCTATCTACATCTATCATAGATTCCAGCTCCCTAACTCTATCGAATATAGCTCTAGTCGTAGGCTTCCTAGGCCTAGCCCAACACCCCTTAATAGGTCTACATCCAGAGGATACAGGCATAGTTGATGCTTCATAGGTTCCTATCATACGAGCCATCCTCACCGAATCCTCCTTCTCGAACCCTATCAAAGGTCTGAGGACGGGTAGAGTAGACGCCTCATCTACGACGTATAGGTTATCCAAAGTTTGAGATGCAACTTGAGCTAGATTCTCACCTGTAACTATAGCTTTAGCCCCCTCCATCTCCGCAACCCTACATGCAACCCTATACATCATCCTACGGCATAATACGCATGTATATCCATCCGCTAACCTACGTATCTCCTTCAAAGCGTTATCATGCCTATAGGAGTATACCCTGATCTCCTCGCCTATATGCCAATCCCTCAGTATCCTAGCTACAGCTAGAAACCTCCTCAGATCCGATTCATCACCTCCGAACGGGAAATACGCGAATAGCATAGTTACAGGGCATCCACGCTTCATCATAAGCCATGTAGCTACAGGAGAATCTATACCCCCCGACACCAGCGATACTACACGGCTAGATGCACCTAGAGGCAACCCTCCAGGAGCCTCCACCCTATCAGTATATACGTAGCATTCGCTATCGTGGACTTCCACGTATATCGTCCTATCAGGGTTATCCAGATCAACCCTGATGCCCGATACCTCCTTAACTATACCGCCTACACTCCTCTCCAGATCCCTACTAGTAAAGCTATGCATACCGGTCCTCCTAACCCTAACAGCGAAGCTCTCAACTCCATCGAGAAGCTTAGATGCGTTATCCCTCATAAACGATTCTAGATCGTTTAAACCTACATACCTATACGGAGCGATATACTTTAAACCGAAGATCCTAGAGGCTACCCTACAACCTAGATCTATATCATCCAAGCCATCTACGAGTATACGAGACCATCTATGCCTAACCCTAACGTCTAAACCCCTAGCTGCGAACGCCTCCCGTATATTACTTTTAAGCTTAGATACAAACCTCCCCCTAACCCTATCAGATTTAAGAGCTATCTCGCCGTAAGCCGCCAGTATACCATCCCAAAACTTCTCCCCATCTGCACTGTTCAAGTCTCTACGCTAATACGATGTTATAGGCTATCATAAGCTTTTCATCCACTACTGGATCTACAGTTCATCGGTCTATACGAAACTGTTATTATAGACTTCAGCTAGCCTCATAGAATAGCCTAGTGGAACCTGTTAGGTATCTACAGGGAGCGGTAGTGCTATATGGTCGATTACGCCTTAGAAACGTTCGATCTAACGAAGATATTCGAGAGTAGAGAGGATGGTGTTAGACGTGTAGTTAGAGCTGTCGATCATGTGAATATTAGGGTTAGACGCGGAGAATTCTTCGGTCTACTAGGACCTAACGGTGCAGGTAAAACTACTTTGATAAAGATGCTATGTACGATCATACTACCGACCGAGGGTACTGCTAAGGTTAACGGATACGATATAATACATGAGCCTATTAAGGTTAGAAGCTCTATAGGATGGTTCCACGGAGAGACCGGCGGGCGATCGCTATACTGGAGGCTCAACGCGGAGGATAACCTTAGATTCTACGCATACCTTCAGAACGTCTCTAGGGATGTAGCTGAGAAGAGGATCGATGCACTCCTAGAATTCTTCGATCTAAGTAGGGAGAGGAAGAAGCTTGTCAAGGATTACTCGACCGGTATGAAGGTTAGGGTTATGCTTGCTAGAGCTCTACTACACAATCCTCCGATACTCCTCATGGATGAACCCACCATAGGGTTGGATACCGTGAGCGCCGTCGAAACTAGGAATCTACTTAAAGCTTTGAATAGAGAGCTTGGTAAGACGATAATATTCACGAGCCATAATATGTTCGAGGTAGAGCAGCTATGCGAGAGGATAGCTATAATGAAGAGTGGAAGAGTGGTAGTAGATGCTGCCCCATCGATACTAAGAGATATGCTTAGAGATATACGTGCGGTAGAGGTGGAGGTTAGAAGCGTCGATAACCTAAGCGAGCTTATAGATATGCTATCAAACCTATCCATTGTGAGGAAGGTTGTAGACGTTAAGAACGATCCTATAGCTGTGACCGTAAGGTTGCAGGTGGATGATGAGTATGAAGCTATACCTTTGATAGCCGATAGATTGCATAGGCTCGGGGTTAAAGTATCTTCTATCCGTAGATCAGAGCCTACGCTCGAAGATGTATTCGTTAGGCTTGCTAGGGGGGAGTCGGCTTGAAAGTGGAGGATATACTCGAACTTCTGAAAGAGGATAAACCTAGGGTATCGTCGGAGTTAACCCATGTATGGGCTGTATTCTGGGCTAACTTCAAGATATTCCTATCCTACAGGACTTGGGTCGTCATGGAGACTATAAGTACGGTAGCATCCATAGCCATGTACTCGTTCATGGGTATCCAGGTAGATGCTAGGAGGATGGCTATAGCGGGTTATGAAGGTGTAAGCTGGCTATCCTTCGCATTGGTAGGTGTAGCTACAGCTAACTATCTATGGATGTGTATAAGTAGGCTTAGCCATTCCCTACAGCATGAGATACGTGAAGGAACCTTAGAGCCTATAGTATCCTCGCCGATAAATATGAGATCGTATATAATAGGTCAATCGCTTAGAGGATTCCTAGTTAGCGGATACTTCATGACAGGAGTGCTATTGGTCGGTGTATACGTGTTGAAGGCTCCGCTAACCATACGCTTAGAGAATATCCTATCCTTCGTAGCCGTGATACTATTGATGATAGCAAGCTATATGGGTATAGGTATAATGGCCGCCGGCCTCGTACTAGTATATAAGAAGGGCGATCCCCTCACATTCCTATTCGCTACCGTGACAGAGTTCCTAGGGGGAGTATTATTCCCGTTAAAGTATCTAGAAAGCATCCCCATACTATACGTCTTTGCATGGCTTATGCCCTATACATACGCGTTAGATGCTTGCCGTAAGATACTATTGACAGATGCTACGATAATATCTACGCAAGTTATAACGAATCTAGTCGTGTTGATGCTGTATACGGTCGTATTCATACCGTTAGGGTTGAGGGTTTTCAGATGGGGTTTGAATCGTATTAGGTATGAAGGTACAGTCGCATCGTATTAGGGGGCTTCGATGTATGGATGTAGAGAAGCTTATCCAGATAATCTCCGAGGATATCCCTAGGAGGAAGACTCCGATCCACCGTATTATACTATCCTTCATAATCAGGGATTTCAAGGTTTGGTGGACTTATAAATTCTGGCTCGTACTAGATATCGCAGGTATAATCATCTTCATACTGACGTACTATCTATTCTCGTTCATAACAACACCTCAACATATCCAAGAAGCAGGGTATACCGTCGGAGGATACTTTACGTTCGCTCTGATAGGTATAGCTTTCCAACACTATGTACACTTCGCCGTTCAGACTATAAACGAAAGTATAAGGGATGAACAGTGGAACGGGACGCTCGAAACCATACTATCTACGGCTACGGATTTCAAAGTATTTCTACTAGGAGAAGTATGCTTCTCGTTCATAGTATCCTCTATCCTTCTACTCATGTCCATACTGATAGGTATCATGCTAGGAGCGGTATTCTACACGACGCCATCATCGATACTAGCAGCTACGATACTAGCTATGCTACTTATAGCAAGCCATATGGATATAGGTATATTGAGTACGGGCGTTATAATGAAGGTTAAACAGGGAAGCCCCGTAACATGGGCCTTCTCATGGCTAAGCCAGCTGGTATCAGGTGTATTCTACCCGTTAAAGCTTCTACCATGGTATCTAGAGTGGCTTGGTAAAGCGTTCCCGTTAACATACTCCCTAGATGGTATAAGGCTATGCTTACAATCGGCTAAAGATCTAACATCACCGGCGATAGTATCGAATATAATATACCTATTTATATTTATAGTAGTAGCTACACCTATCGCCCTCTACGTATTCAAGATAGGATACGATTCTGCTAGGAGGGATGGATCCCTAGGACAATACTAGTCGTGGATCATCAAAGCTTCATTTAGCAGTATCCCGTATCTAGCTATCTCCTCTACTATCTTCTTGCCCCTCTATCGTATCGCAGATTTCTTCCACCGTTATACACTCTTACATCTAGATCTATCGATATCCTAGAGCCAGTATACTTGACGGCTCTATCTATAGATCTCGTTCGTCAATCTAACACTATAATTGTATCCGCATCTGAGAAAGCTGTATAATCCTCCTCTAGTTAGCGAACCCATGAGTATCACCACTAACACCCCCCATCGATAACGTCCTCAGCATACCCTCTAAGCTCCTTCATCACAGCCTCATAATCCGGTTCGAACAATCTTACTTCTCACATACTCGATTATGTCACATGCATACTTCACAACCCTCTCTCAATATCTATCCTAGTATAGTAATGTAATCGAGAGGTGCACCCTCAGGATGGAAGTTAGAATACCTTGAAGGTGCATAGCGTTCTATTAAGCTCCTTAGCTTTATCGATAAGCCCTCCAGAGGTTTAACTTTTCCAGGAAGGTTCTCAAGTAGCCTACTAACAGAATGCCCCCATACCCTGGTGATGTTAGGATAGGAATACCGGTTTAACTATATCGCCGGTAGCTTTAAGTATCCATACCCCCTCCTTCTCGGCTCTCTCTACGAGATCAGGCATAGCTAAACTCGTATAGATAACCTTCAAAATCTTGGATCTAAGCTTATCCGGGTACAGCCTACCCAGCTTCTCTATATCACGATCTATCTCATCGATAAGGTTAGAGGATGCTCTGACAGATGATTCACCGATAACGCATAGATCATCTGAAACGCCGTAGATATTCAACTCGATCTCTGGAAGGATAAGCGGTTTAAGCTTGATCTCGTAGCCCATATCCCTAAGTCTATACTCGATAACAATCCTAGCTTCATCCTCGATATCCAAGGTAATCTTCTCTAGAGTCCTCTCAACCCTAGAAAGCCTAGTATCTAGAAACTTGAAAGCTCTATCGAAATCATCCCTCAACCCTCTAATCTCGTTCCATATCCTCGATATCTCCTCCCATATCTTAGCCTGCTCCTCTCTAAACTTCGTTTGCTCCTCTCTGAGGAGTTTGATCTCCTCCCATATCTTAGCCTGCTCCTCTCT
>JANXEK010000020.1:0-9989 GCA_025058595.1 Candidatus Bathyarchaeota archaeon | reverse complement strand
GCCTGCTCCTCTCTAAACTTCGTTTGCTCCTCTCTGAGGAGTTTGATCTCCTCCCATATCTTAGCCTGCTCCTCTCTGAGGAGTTTGATCTCCTCCCATATCTTAGCCTGCTCCTCTCTAAACTTCGTTTGCTCCTCCGCTAGTATATCGAGCCTCTTCAGGATCTCAGATAAACCTAGGTATCCTGCTACGGCATATCGGAACTCTAGATCCCTATCTAGGAGCTCTAAAAACTCTTTCTTTAAACTCTCTATCTTCAACTCCTAGATAATTTAGATCTATCTAGAGGCATTTAAATGTTCCGAGAGAATGCATTAACGATCGCTGTATTATCTTCCGGTGAATATATCGTTCTGAGGATACTCTATCATAATTCGATTTCTATATTAACATGGGGATTTCGGATGAGATATTCTCGATGTAGCGTTTAAATTTCATCCGATGGTAATATTTATAAATAGATTTTACACGTTACTACCGGTGTACGCTTCTATGCTTGTGATAGCTGAGAAGCCTTCGGTTGCTAGGAATATTAGATCTGCTATCAAACCTCCCCCTTCTATCGTAGCTTTGAAAGGCCATATCCTAGAACTCGATTTCCCTGAAGGCTATTCTAGGTGGAGGAGTATAGATCCACGCGAGCTTTTCAAAGCCCCTATCGAATGGATTGTTAGGGATCATGAATCCTATAAGCGTCTGGTATCCTCCCTTAGAGGTGTTGATACGCTAGTATTAGCTACGGATAACGATCCTGAAGGGGAGTTGATAGCATACGAAGTGCTCTTGATAGCTAGGGATAACCTAGGCTTCACTCCTAGATACCGTAGGATGAGGTTCAACGCTACTACGGTAGGAGAGCTTAGACGTGCATGGATAAACCTAGAATCCGATCTTAGGTGGAGGTGGGTTTGGAAAGCTCTACTACGCCATAAATTCGATCTAGTAACGGGTGCAGCCTATACTAGGCTTCTAACCCTTTCAGGTAGGTTCGATAGCGGTAGCGGTCTAATCTCATGGGGTTCATGCCAGATCCCTACGCTATGGTTCATCTACCAGAAGGAGATGGAGATCCGAAGCTTCAAACCTGAGAAGTACTATACGCTATCGGCAGTCCTAGATTTGAACGGTGTTAGAGTAGAGTTTTCATCAGATCCTATAAGGGATCCTAGTAAAGCTCGTACGCTATATTTTTCGATGAAGAACTCCAGGTATGCGTGTATAAAGGGTTTCCAGCTTAAGGATGAGGTTGAACGTAAACCTCTACCAACCGATACAGATACTATGCTTCAGGAGCTATCTAAGATAACAGGTCTACCTGCTTCGAAGATTATGGCTATAGCGGAATCGCTATACGGGGATGGATACATAAGCTATCCTAGGACTGAGACTAACATGTGGCTAACCGTAGACCATAGATCTATACTATCGATGCTATCATCTACACCTCTATCCAGGTATATAGATATGAGCCGCTTCGATCCTAGAGATGGAGCGAAGAACGATGGAGCCCACCCGCCTATACATCCCACAGCATACTATCCTCAGAAGGATTCTAGAATCATCGTATGGGAGTATACAGCTAGGAGATACCTAGCTAACGTAGTAGGTAGGGATGCGTATATGAAGAGGTGGAGGATAGACATAGATATCGGAGGTATAACCTTAAACGCTACAGGTAGATA
This sequence comes from Candidatus Bathyarchaeota archaeon, assembly GCA_025058595.1. Lineage (GTDB taxonomy): Archaea > Thermoproteota > CALKCG01 > B24 > DRYS01 > DRYS01. The sequence continues at coordinate 8,307 of JANXEK010000020.1, read as the reverse complement.
CATAATCGATGAGGGATTCTACAGGATATTCCCATACTTTAAGCCTAGAGATCTACTACAAGTCCCCATCGTTAACGTAGGGGAGAGGTATCCTGTAATCGAGATCGATCTGAAGGAGAGGAAAACCAAGCCTCCGCCACGTTTAACAGAATCAGAGCTACTAAAGCTTCTAGAGAAGCATTCGATAGGGACGGATGCTACTAGAGCAGATTACCCGCAGATAATAGTCGAGAGAGGCTACGCCGAAAAGAAGGGTAGATCCTTCCATCTAAGCAGTCTAGGCGAATCTCTGATAAACCTACTCAGAAGCGTAGACGAAAGGCTCGTCACACCGGATACTAGGAGGTATGTAGAACAGTTGATGATAGATGTAGAGCTCGGTAAGAGAGGTATGGATGAAGCTCTAGGAGAAGCCCTGAAAGTATACGAGGAGCTATTCGATAAGATCTCAGCTAAACTGAAAAGCATAAGCTAACACCTCCCCTATGGATTCAGCCGTGAATATCTCCATACCCCTGACATTAATAGCCACATAGAATCCATAATAGAATCTATAAGCTTAGCATAATATGTAGCTCTCTAGAACACATACCATGTAGACGGTAAATCTACTCGTAAAGATGGGTAGATACATATGAAAATGTAGCTCATCTTCATAAGAATCTGAGATCCCCTAAATTATATAGCAGGCGGTTATAACCTTGATACTCACAGTATTTAGGGTACCATGTTAACTTGAAAATATATAGCTGAACCCCCATCTTACATACATTTACAGTCTATTATAGCCGCGTATCTAAGGCAAAACTAGATTGGTAGCCACCGCGTTATCCGTCCATGCATCAGCGCTCGTATAATCCTTAGCATACCGGTCAACTCTACAACCACCTATGATTACCTTTACCCTACCACTCACCAGGCTTCCCTTATAGCGTCGATCGTTTTCTTCGTAGATTCTATAGCTATCGTAAGAAGCCCGCTCATACCCACTATATCTGTGTCATACTCTTTTGTAGCATCCACGAACTTCTACGACGGTACATCCACTCCTAGATCTATCGCTTCGAAACCGGCAGCTTCAACCATAGTTATACCGATGATATTCCTACCGATATCGTGTATGCTAGCCGATCCTCTCAGCTACAGATGTAAGATCATCGAGAACGATGAAGGGATCCTCGCAAACCTCACCTCATCGAGATCTAGAATAGCTTCGATAAACTCCTCAAGAAGGGAAGACAAAACAACTACCAAAACACGTTGTTTCCTATTCCATACTTAAACATTTCCAATCCAACACTATCCAACCATAGATAATATTTCTTATCTCACTACTCGCTTTCATAGTTCGATATAGCTTTTACTATAAACTTAACGATGATAGGATAACGTTCGAGCTAACTCGAAGAGCTCGTATCCGAGTGAAAATCCAGTGAGGTGGTTTTGAAGAGGTTTGCGAATGGATATACGTTTATGATAAGGGTTAGCTCTCTAGAATTCTTTCATCAGCCATTCCTGGAATTCTTCGTAGGAGCTGAAGCGTCTACCGGTGTTTGGGCGCATCCATACACCTATATAATCTATCTGGTATCCGAACCAGTATCTGCTATGTAGCGTTCTAACGGTATCTAGGGGTAGAAACTTTATCATACAGTCCTCGGCTGTGATAGCTTCCCAGTCTACTATAGCTATAAGTCCATCCGTATTCTTCAGGAGTACGCATCCATGGCTAAGCGTACTATCTATAGCGTGTATATCTATCGAGAGATATGCCGCCGAGATATGTCTACCGGTTACATCCGAGTATATGTAGTATAGCGTAACCAGGACGAAGGCGTAGCTGAAGCATAATCCTCTATGATATCTGAAGTGTCGAGCTACATAATCGATCGGCACCATGATGGGGTTATCCTCGTAGAATAATACTTCTTTAAGATACGTATCCTCGATATACGTTATATCCCGACCCCATCCGCCCAGCTCTATACGCGTCCTATCGTAGTTCCATCCACCTATATTTATGTATGGTAGCCACTCCTGCGGCATAGTGAAATTCTTATCTACGATATAGTAGTCTCTCCATGATCTATATATCTTGTATAGATCTGATAGGAAGTCTTCTTCGCTTCCATCCCACCAACCCGTAGCGTTCGATACAAACTCAACCATCTCACCAGTATACTTAAAAGTAAACCTATCGTAAAACTCATCGATACTCATCAACGTAAAGTTATAAGGCAATATAAGCTTACCCTGCAGATACCTCAAAGCATCATCCAACCTACGATTAGAATCCAAAACCCTCCGATAGCTAACGTTAAGAGTCCTCACCTCGTTCTCCAACCATTTAAGCCTCTCTTCATTCTCATATAGGCGTGAACGTACATACGTTAATTCATTCCTAAGCCTCTGATTCTCGCTAGACATTAGGAGGTATATCGATAGATTGGAAGCAGCGAGTAACGCTATCAGTAGGGATACGATCTTACTTAAACCGATCCTACCCATACTGCATCATAAAGTAGTATACTCAATCAAGCAAATTTAAATCCTTTATCCAAGGAGCTAGCTATCCCGTAGACATCGTAGGGAAACTTCCTCAGATCTTATCAAGATCTCCGTAATACTGCCCTCAAGCCCCCTCCTACTAGAGGACTCCTGAACTACGAGGCATACCGTATACGCTACCTCGTATAATCTTGTATCTTCGATCTCTATCTCTAAGAAGGCTACGATTATCGGCTAACCCTATACCCACTATATAGGTGAGATCCTCGTAGACGCCCCCACCTATACGGAATAGCTTCTACAACACTTCCATACCTCATCGCTCTTAGAGGTTGAAGCATATAGATTTCGATCTAGAGTTTCCGTATAGATCCCCGCCTCCACCTCTCGTAGTTTAGTTTCAAGTCGATTGGATCAAATCTATTGGTACGAAGTATATCGGTATGCCTATAGACGTGAAGTTGTGATACGCGTAATATAGGAGCTATGGAGATTGATATATCGATCCGGTAATACGGTTTCAAACTATGGCGTATCTCTAGACGGAATAGGTTTACTATGAAGATACCTTATAAAGCTTGCCGTAAAAATGGGATCTTAGCTATAGTTAATCCATCCATAACTGTTTAGCATAGATAACTAACACTCTAGTAGAGGAATCCATCATCGACGATCTGAAGGGTCTAGGATTACTCTATGATAACCGTGGCTTCATCTAAACTTTCATCGATGATCCGGTAAGCCCTTATCCTGGATTCTCTATACGATACTATCATCCATATCGTTTCAGGCCATAGCTTCATATATCTTAAATCTATCGTCGAAGGTTTAACACATCCCGGGTGGGAGTGGAAGAAGCCTATATGACGTAAACCCCTACCCTCATACTCCACTAGAACCTTTAGAAATTCTTCTGGATCTATCTCGAACGTATATTCAGATTCAAGTATATTCCTAAGAGGTACTACAGCCTCTATACGCATCTCATCGCCATGTATAGAACCGAATAGAACCCCGCATGCTTCGATCGGATAACTCCTCCTAGCCTCCTCTAGGAGCATATCTGATAGGATCCTACTCAACCTAACCTTCATCCCACATCCTCCTAAACCTTCTAACATTAGCCTCATAGATATTCCATGATAAACGTTAATCGCTCGCTCGTCTGATCGGTGATGTTGAGAAGACTATTTAAACCATAAACTTCTATTAAATATTTAACTTAACACTGTTATGTTTAAACCTTAGGAAAATATATTTTCAATAGTGGAGATTATATCAGGAATAACACATCCATGTTTAGATCGCGAATAAAGATAGTTAGCTCATCCTCTTAAGACTTCTACGAGCTATTATAATATCTGCTATGTAGCTGACCTCTTCTATGAATCTTTTGAAAGCTTCCATATAACGTCATAAAGTATGATCCTGTTTTCACGTTATGCTTCTATCCAAAGCTCGGCGGTGAGTATGGGAGATCTACCGTAGAATTCCAGGTTTAAGGCTAATCCTGTTAGGGTTGCTTTCACTCCTTCTATGCAAGTTAGCTATCGATCCCTATGGTTCAATCCTTCTTATCTCGATAACGTTATCGAAATCTCTATCGTAGCTTACCATCGTGTCTATCTTGTTTTCGATAGCCGTAGCTGCATGTATGGCATCTCTCGGGTTAAGCTTATACTTCTCCATAAGATCCTGTGCTTTTAAGATGGTTGTCTTACTTATCCCGAGGAATCTTAGATTCGGGTATCTAAGAAGCCTCCTACCTCGATCTATCCATAATTCAACCCCCCACAATCCTTCTAACCACCCATGTAACTTCATCCCATGTAGCAAGCGATGTATATGCTTCGATATCCCCGAACGCTATCTTTAAGAGGAATTCTCTACACCTCCTCGCTTCCGGTATAGCCGCTTCATCATAGATTATCGGATGTATGAAGATATTCGAATCAACGTAGTACAATCCTTTCTTCAACCTCTTCTTCAAACAGCTTCTTCAGATCGATTCTCTCCGTTAGTTTTCTACCTTCTATCGAGCAGAATTCCTCGACGGATCTAGTAGGATCGATCCTCGGCTTAATCGATACCTCCCTCCCCCTAACTTCTATGATCTCCTCATCCCTAGGGCCTACGCCTAAAACTCTCTGACGATCTTCGGGATAACGATCTGCCCCTTCTGACCGAGCCTCCTTTTCATCTCCAAGTTTAACCACTGGGTATGAAAACATCCTACCTGTGATTTAAACCTTCCCGCTTGTTTAACCGAAGCTACCCCAGGTTTAAACGATAGAACAGAAACCTAAGTGTTAATCTATCCAGGTAACTACATACCCTCTACAACTTAAACTTCTAATAAATCATATAGCGGATACAAGATACCGTAAAGTTCATGCATCCCCACCTCTCCAAATCGATCCTCGACTCAACCGATAAATCCCCCCATCCTCCATAACAGATTTACCCCTCGATCGAGTAGCTAACACTCTACCGACATCCACTCCCTCCAAACTTTCAACGCTTCATAGATAACTTCCTAGATAACGGAAGCCTTCCCCTATCCCGATCACGCCTATCTGTCGTATAGAAGATATCCCAGCTTTTACCGAAATCGATGAAAGTAGATTATCGGGGTGCCGTCAACACCATTCCAATAAACATCCTTTACCCCATCCAGCTTCGATAGCTCAAACCCTTCCATCAGAAGTTATTAAACTCACGAAACGTACCCTATACCCATCGTCTACTATGAAATCCATCATTCCATTCCATCAAGCAATTCTCACCGCTCACGAAGTTAAGAATGTAGATGCCATAATACCGAGCTAAGCGCCTTCACTGCTAAGACCTTCAATCCTCTTCTCAGATGCAAGCTACAAGTGGGTTTTAAGTTTAGCCAGGCCCCTCATAGAGTTTTCTTTTTGCTATAGGTGTTTAGGGTTAATATATACTTAGGTAGGGCAGCTAGGTTTAGTATTGGGTTCTACAATAGTTGTGATAGTGTTTTTATTCCTCACCGGCTAATCATTTATTAATCGGTACGGTGGGTTTAGGGTTGTTTTTCACATTTGAGGATGTTACGAGATTTTCTAGGATGTTTAGGGGTAAGCCTTGTAGTGTTAGTGATGAGCTTAGAGGTTGGCGTTGGAACGAATACCCTCTTACGCCTCCTTATAATATTAGGATTAATGTTAGCGATCTTGCAGGTGGCTTCTGCTCTACAGATAGACATCTGTATGTTAGATATGTTTTGAGGGCTAGAGAAAAGCCTAATTTCAAATTAGAGCTAGGCTTATTTATTCATAGAGTTTATCATCTAGCTTCGTGTAAAGCTAAGTATATCATGTATGGTGGAGGTTTATCTGGTGAAATCTTTAAAGAGTCTTTTAAAGGTCTCTCTGATAGGTGTTTCGAAGAAGCTTACGTTGATTTCCATGTTTTAAAGCCTGGTTTTGCTAGACGTATATTCGATCTGATATGGGGTTATGCTTCGAATATTTACTCTGCTGCTCTCGATAGAATTAGATCCATGTCCCCCTATATCTCTCTTGATGGACTTGTGAATCATACTGTACCTATGACTGCTGAATTCCCCGTAGATGGATCACTTATAGGTTTAAACCGTGCTATAAGGATTGACGCGATATTAACCCCATGTATAATCGTCGAGCTTAAAACTAGACGGTTTAAGCCTGATTACGAGATTGGTCTTGCAGGCTATGCCTTAGCTTTGGAATCTCAATATGAGATTCCTATAGATTATGCTGTTGTAATCGAGGTTAGGTTTGATAGAGGATTAAAAGATATGAAACTATATGAGAGGTACGTTCAGATATCCGATGAGCTTAGAGAGCGTTTCATAGAGAGGAGAGATTATGCTATGCGTGTGGTAGTCGAGGAGATGGATCCAGGTTTACCTGATCGATGTTCGGATGACTGCCCGTTCCTAGGTGTATGTAGCAATGGCTAAGATAGCTATTATAGATGAATGGGGGGCATATCTCTTAGCTAGGAAAGGTAGATTCATACTGAAGGTTAAAGATAAATCGGGGAAAGCTACAGTTAAATGGGAGGTTGCACCTGTAGAGGTTGATACTATAGTTTTCACGGTTACAGGCGCATCGATATCTGCCGAGGCTGTAAAGCTAGCTTCAGATTTCGGTATAGACCTGGTATTCATGGATAGAGTTAAACCTGTAGCTAGATTGCTGCCTTCAACCTATGGATCAACTATGAGGAATTGGAAAGCTCAAATAGACGTATCCGATAACCCTGGAGAGAAGGTTAAGCTCGCTAGGCTATTCATAGAAGGGAAGATCCACAATCAACGTATAGTTTTGAGAGAGTGGGCTAGAAGGATGAGAGCTCAAGGTAAGCCTAACCGTAACTTAGAGGATTCTATAGTTAAATTAGATGAATTTCAAGCAAACATTAGAAAAGCTAATGCTATAGATGAGGTTATGAGTATAGAAGCTCATGCAGCTAAACGATATTGGTCCTCTATAGCTGAGCTTCTACCATCAGATCTAGGGTTTACGAGTAGGGAGACCCATAAACTACCAAGTTCCTTAGATCCATTTAACCGTGCCCTCAACATAGGATACTCCATACTTAGAAAGGAGACTTGGAGGGCTGTATTTCTAGCAGGGCTGAATCCGTATATCGGGTTCCTCCATTCGCTTAGATCCGGTAAGATGTCCCTCGTATTCGATCTTATGGAAGAGTTTAGACCTATAGCCGTAGATAGGCCGCTTATAGCATTAGCACGTAGCGATAAGGATGCTATACTAAAACTTAGGGATAGCGTTAAAAGCGAAGGCCTAGCAAAGATATGGTCGGCTGTAGCCTCCATACTATACTCTAGCGAGAGGCCTCTATCTACTACAATCGTAGCTCAAGCTAGACTTCTAGCAAAACATCTAAAGGGTACGGATACTTATAAACCGTTCAAAGCTAGGTGGTGAGGTTTGCCTCCGTTGATAACGCTAGTCATATACGATATAGAGGATGATAAGCTTAGATCGGAGGTGGCATCATTCCTTAAATCTAAAGGGTTGAAGAGAATACAGTATAGCGCATTCATCGGGCCGCTTACAGATTCTCAGAGGATAGACGTAGTTGCGGGGCTTAGAAGGCTTACCAGAAATTCTTCTAAGGTTAATATACAGGTGTATCCGCTTACACCCGCAAGCTACAATATGAGAATGGTAATAGGTATACCATTCTACGATGAGATCGGAGGAGAGGAGCTGATAGTAACTTGACAGCAGATTTTGAAGAATACTTCACAGTAGTAGATGTGAAACATTATGCATACTGCCCTATGACGGTATATTTCACGCATGTACTACATCTAGAGGAGAGAGTTACAGAAGCGATGACGTATGGAATGGAATACCATGACGAATCGGTTGTAGCACCTATAGCGGCATCACTCAAAGCCTCTAAGATAATACGTGGACTAGAACTTATAAGCGATAAGCTGAAGCTTAAAGGAAAACTTGACTATCTAATCATAACAAGGTATGGAGAGCTCGTACCCATAGAGGTTAAATGGGCTGAACCCGAAAATGAGGCCGCTAAACGTGATCATAAACTGCAGCTGGCATCCTACGCTCTCATGGTTGAGGAGGCTCTCGGTAAACCAGTAAAGAGAGCTGTAGTCTACTATACGAGGACGCATAAACTTGTATCGGTACCAATAGATGAAGCACTCAAGAAGTATACGAAGCGTATACTAGCATCTATAGAGCGGATAGTATCCGCAGAAGAACCGCCTAAACTAGTAGCTAAACCTAG
>JANXEK010000001.1 GCA_025058595.1 Candidatus Bathyarchaeota archaeon | reverse complement strand
GTAATAAACGTAAAAACGTGTAGAGGATCAGTTACGTCTTATGGTAACCATTAATCACATACTAGAGTCTGAAGATTTGATATTCGCTAACACATTTCACGATTACCTATCCTATGGGAGGATTTCGGAAGTATCGGTGAAGCTATAGTAACTTCCATCGAAATGGGAAAGATACGTGCACCTACCAACTTCTTAATTCTATACTGCTAGATATGCGGGTCTTAAGCGATGATAGGACTTGCATGGATGCTACTTCGAGTATAGCTGCTAATAGGAGGAGTAGGTATACTCCTGCTAAGACTTTCACCGTTAATCTCTTCGTGAGAACCTTATATATAGCGTTGTATATGCTGTAGGCTTCGATGAGACTGTGCGGTAATGCTGCTGTGATCAATATAACCATACTGGAGGTTAACCCCCCATCGAGGAGCGCCGTAACCCTAAGAATGCTTGCAGCTATTATGAGAGCTGTGAATATAGCGGAGAATAGACGTGGTCTTTCGAACACTATATACTCGCTATAGATCCTTAGAGGCAGGGTTTTAGTGAACTCGACGTAGAAGCTCATACCGAGTACTATGAGGGAGGATGCTATAATGTTATGAAGGAATATAACAGCGATTGCGAGAAAAGGATGGGCGAAAATTCTTCCTATATACCCTAGAAAGAGGTTATTCTCAAAGTAAGCGAGGATGAGGAGAGCTAGAAAGATGAAGCCTAGAATTACCACCCTCCTCTTCGCATCCGTCGAACAAAACATCCACCGATAGATACCTGTATCAACCCTAGCGTTTATGGAATAAAGTATCGATATCGCATTGCTAAACCTACGGCAAACGAAGCCTAAAGCTGTTCTGATATAACCGCACAATGCTTAGATCCCTTCCTGTAAATAATCGATTTACTACAAAACTAACTATCATAACTCTCCGATCAGATAAGACTATCTAACAATAGGGCTTGATCTTGTTTCCCCTCGATTTAGCTATCGATGGTATGGTAGGAGAGAATATTAGGCTAAGGAGAAAAAAAATTTACCTTATCCTCTGCTTAAGGTTAGGTTTCGAGGTGATTATAGGTTTGGGTGTTAGAGAGTCGTTTAGGGGTATGGATCTCCTGACGCTTCAGGAGCTTAGCGGTGAGCAGATAGGATTTCTACTAGGTTTAGCTGTGGATATGAAGGAGAGACCTAAACGTTATGAGGGGTTACTTAACGGCAAAGTTTTAGCGATGATCTTCGAAAAGCCTTCGACTAGGACTAGGATCTCGTTCGAAGTTGCTATGTACAAGCTTGGAGGTTATGCGTTAAATCTAAGGTGGGATGAACTTCAGCTTAGCCGTGGGGAACCCATCAAAGATACTGCTAGAGTTCTGAATAGATATGTAGACGCTATCATGGCTAGAGTCTATAGGCATAGTGAATTGGAAGAACTGGCTAGGTATGCTTCGATACCCGTGATAAACGGTTTAAGCGATCTATGGCATCCATGCCAGATTCTAGCAGACCTCCTTACGATAAAGGAGGTTAAAGGTAGATTTAGAGGCGTTAAGCTAGCATACATAGGTGATGGTAATAATGTATGTAATACACTTCTAATCGGATGTAGTAAGATTGGTATCGATCTAAACATAGCCTGCCCTAGGGGATATGAGCCTTACTCTAAAGCTTTAGAATGGGCTTATGAGAATTCACGTGTAAGCGGATCAAAGGTGAAAGTTCTTGAAGATCCTGTAGAAGCCGTTAGAGATGCGGATATAGTCTACACTGATGTATTCATCTCTATGGGGTTCGAATCTGAAGCTGAAGAGAGAAGAAGGATTTTCATACCTAGGTATAGGGTAGATGCGAAGCTTATGAGCTATGCCAAACCAGATGCTGTATTCATGCATTGCCTACCGGCTCATAGGGGTGAGGAGGTTGAAGAAGACGTGTTGGAGGGAACAAACTCCATCGTCTGGCTTCAAGCTGAGAATAGGCTTTACGCTCAGATGGCTCTCCTATACCTTACACTAGGCTGACGGATGGTGTATACTTGGAATCCATATTGGTAGTAGCGTCTAGGCTTGATCCTGTAGGGCTTGCAGCATCCGAGATCCTGAGAGTAGGGTATGGATTAGAGGAGTGTTCAGGATACCGCTATGTAGGTAAGATATCCAGCTTCGATCTAGAGTTACGTTTGATAGATGTAGACTCTATATACGCTGATATGCTCGAGACAATGCCTCACGATCTTATAGTGTTCATCTCTAGGCATGAAGCACGTACGCCTAGACCTATGCTCCTAGTTCATCCTACAGGTAATCTTTCTGGTGAAGCTCTATTCGGAGGTAGACCTAGATGTCTATCGATAGCTGCAGCCGAAGCTATGGCTTCAGCTTTAAGAACGTTAAAATACGAAGCTTCTAAAAAAAGGTTGAACTATATCGTATCATACGAAGCGACACACCATGGACCTACGATAGCTAAACCTCTCCTATTCATCGAAGTAGGTAGTACGCCTAAGGAGTGGGGTGATAGATCTGCCCTCGAATCGATAGTAAAAGCTGTTATATCGATAGCTAGACCTAGATCTAGGGAGCCTGTCGCTATAGGTATAGGCGGCTCTCACTATAACTTTAAATTCACATCTCTATGTCTCGATGAACGGTATATATTTGGGCATATGATTCCTGGGCATATCGCCTGGTCTGTAGATCGCGAGTTATTCTTCAAATGTGTCGATATGACTTCGAATAAGGTTGGTTACGCTATATTCGATTGGGATAACCTAAAATCCTCAGATAGATCTAGGCTTATAGGATACGCTAGAGATGCTGGGTTGGAGATAGTTAAAGTTTAATTTGACGATGATGTCTAGTAGGACGGTGAGCATAGATATGATTTCGACTAAGTTAACGGCGATTAGAAGGATGCTTAAGCTTTCGGTTAAACCTAGCTGGAGGGAGTATTGGCTTTCGTTAAAAGTATGTTTGATAGGTATAGGGTTGATAGGTGTCGTAGCATTCCTGATAAGGCTTCTAGCTTCTCTCATACCGGTTTAGGAGGGTAGCTCCATATGTGTGGGATGCATATGAAGACACGCATATATGCTGTGAAGGTTACCGTAGGGCAGGAGGAAAATGTTACGGATATACTCAGTAACAAAATAGAAGCTCTCGGTCCTCCCTATAACAGGGGTGTAAAGGCAGTTCTATATAGTCCGGATCTTAAAGGGTATATACTCGTAGAAGCTACGGATCCGATCCTTATAGATGAAGCTATACAAGGGGTGAGACATGTGAGAGGTAGGGTTAGATCGAAGTACTCTTATCAACCGGATTATATACCTGTAGATGAAGCCGTAAGTTACCTTAAAGCTAAGCCTAGCATAGAGATCCTCTCCGATGGGGATATGGTCGAGATTATGGGTGGACCGTTTAAAGGTATGAGAGCTAGGGTAATCTCTGTGAATAAAGATAGAGGCGAGGTTACGGTCGAACTACTAGATACACCTTACACGATGCCTATCACTATGTACGCGGAGTATGTACGTAAGGTTTCTGAGAAATCCAGCTAACCCTTAAATAGATGGATGTAAACTCTCTCATAGAGGTGTAGCTATGTCTGGAAGTATAAGGATGCTTGAGTTCCTCGTTGAAGGAGGCGCAGCATCTCCGGGTCCACCGATAGGGCCTGCTCTAGGACCTTTAGGTCTTAACGTACCTGCTGTCGTTAAAGCGATAAACGATGCTACAGAGAAGTTTAAAGGTATGAGGATTCCTGTGAAGGTTTACGTAGATGTTAAGACTAAATCGTATACCATCGAGGTTGGTGTACCTACGACTGCGGCTCTACTCCTGAGAGAAGCTGGGTTGGAGAAGGGTTCAGGTGAATCTGGTAGGAAGTTTATCGGTGATATATCTTTCGATAGAGTGTTGAAGGTAGCAGGTATGGTTAGGGTTAAGAGTAGGGCTAAGACTTTTAAGAATGTTGTTAAGGAAGTTCTAGGTGCGTGCGTTAGTATGGGTTTAAAGGTTGATGGAAGGCATCCTAAAGAGGTTATCGAGGATGTGGATAGAGGCTTCTATGACGGTGATATATCTAACGCTGAGAAGAAGTTTACGGAGGGTTAAGTCTAGCATCTGCATGGTGTTGACCCGCATTTAGGGCATCCGTCTCCATACTTAGATCTGAGGGCATCTTCTAAATCTATACCTAGAAGGTTGCATATGCTTGCAAGCCAGGCTGCTATATCAGCTGCTTCGTCGGCTATATCCTCGTTCGATCCTGACGATATGGCTTTACCAAGCTCTACACTCTCCTCTAGGAAATGCAAGTATGTACCCCATACCCCTCTACGCCTATCCCTGTCAAGGTATATAGCACACATAGCATCCTGCAGTTTTCTGATGGTTTTCATATCGAAGATCGTATCTATCACCTCCAATAGGTATACACGCCATCTATTATAACCCGTAAAATAACTCAACCCTTATATACCTAATACACATCTTCTTAGGAGATATCTAGAGGATATGAGTAAGAAGTCGCGTAGAAGAAGGGAGCATATGCCTCCTACGAGTGCAGGGTTGCTTAGATTCTTCGAGGAAGAGGTTGGAGGTATCAAGCTTAAACCTACTGTCATAGCTATCCTATCGATAACGATAATAATCGTGAGCATTCTTCTAGTAATATTCTTCTAGGCGTTAAGCTAGAAGCGTTATGTAGAGTAGTGCAAGTATGTTTACGGATATTATGGATAGCGCTATAAATCGTTTCGCATAGCTTAAACAGGTATCCATAAGTTTATCCATATTTCTAAGGAGATTCTCGCCGATAACTTTAACACCATCTACCTCTACCTCTATATGTTCGAACCCCTCGATAGGTTCGAGCGTAGCTTCAGTTTTCTTGAAAAGCTCTATGGTTGAAGCTAATATCTTATCCAACGGTATAGCTTCACCTAGAGCTTTATAACCCCTACCGGTGACGATACCTGTAACAGCGTGGGTATCGGTTGTGAAAACCTCTACATATGAAAGCCCCATACCTTTCAGGGTGGATATTATACTTTCTCTAAACATCGGGAGAATATTATTGGAATCGAATACTAGGTAGCCTTCAAGTTTATCTTTAACCTTGAATAGCATCATGGTGATACCAGCTGGGCCTATACCATCGGCGATGCTACATCCATCGATACCACGTGAAGCCATAGATATGCTAGCAGGATAAAGCTCAACCCTCCTCAGCATATCGATCATCCTTAAACCCAGCTTCCGTATAGATTCTGGAACATATCTATCGATGTTTGGGTCTCCCAGTTCTATGGAATTATGGCAATCGATAAGATATGCTGCTTCTAGCCCGATCTTCCTAGAGATATCGAGGAACTCTTCTTGAAAGATTAAGGGTATATCTTCAGTCGGTTTCGGTGCTCTCGTAAAGCTTAAAAGGGCTACATTATCTATCATCTGCCCTATACATTTAAGATCGTATTCGCGCGCATCTATCATATAGGAGATTCTCACCGGTTTAAACTCTATCCCCGTCATGCTCTTAGATATAGCATCGAAGATTTTCTCATAGTATCTAGACGACGTGAGGTCGTTTTCATGCGTCGATGCGCCGTGAAATACTATTGCACAGTCTATGCCCCAATTAGATTCAAGCATCGATTTAAGCTTCGAAGGTAGATAGCTGCTACCCACTCTCAAGAATGGGCCGCTATGTATGAACGGAATAACTACGGCGTAGATCCTTCTCGTAGTCTTGAATAATAATATAGCTATTCTAGCCTTAGAATATGGGCTATTTTCATCTAGAAGTTCCTCTAGTGGATTAGAGTCATCCTCCATCCAGCATGATAGGAATCCGTAGAGAAATCTCGGGAAACTTAAACCTGTAGCTTTAACCCCTTTATACTCTACCGCTTTCAAGGTAGCTATAGATGCTGTTAAGCCTAGTATAGACCAAGCTACCGGTATTAGGTTTATAGGATGAATCCATAGTGTAGCTAAGTAGTATAGCATGGTAGGTTGTAGGGAGATTATAGTCTTCCATATCGATCTAATCCTAGATACGCTCCATAACACTAGCATCCTGAAATATGTTGCTACACATAGCGAGGATTGGATAGCATACACTCTAGCCGATCCGCCTATCGTCAGAATCGCTCCTAGAAGGTATATGATGATAATCGTATTAGAGAGGGAGGAGAGGGCTAGTATCCTCCTAACCCTCAGCACCGGATCGTATCTTCTAATGTATAAAGCTGTTAGGTCTATTATACATGAAGCGTAGCTGGAGAGTAACATTAACGGTAGGATGCTTATATTCGAAGCCAACATGTATGCGATTAAAGCTATCGTCGATGCATATATGAAAGCTATGATCCTAGCATCTGGGAGCTTGAACAGATACCTGTATCTACGAACCAGGTTATCATGTCGTATAGACATATATAACGACACCTGGATGTACCTGGAGCTACGGTTTTATCGCGGAGTAGAGATAATGTCCCCCTCAACATATATTTAAAGCTCAGGTTGATATGCTCTAACTATTTTAGGGTTATGCGCTGCTTCTAGATTATCTAGAGGATGCGGCTGATGGGTATGGGTTTAGATTCCACGATCGAAGCTATACTCACTGTTAGGAAAGATCTTACTAGGGATGATGTACTGAAGATGATAGAGGAGAAGAAGAGGGAGTTTCTGGGATTTCTAAGCGATGAAGGTGCCGCCCTCATAATAGCCCAAGAGTTAGGTATACCCGTAGAACCTGGAAGTAGAGAGTATAGCGAAGCGAAGATCTCCAGCTTAACCCCTGGTCTTAGGAGTGTCACGGTGAAGGGTAGAATAGTCTCTATAAGAGAGCCTAGTAGGTTTCACAGAGGGTATGGTGAGGGAGGAGTTGTCCAAAGGGTAACTATCATGGATGATGATGGATCCACCATTGATATAGTGCTCTGGGATGAAAATGTCGATAAGTTTAACAGACTCGGTGTAGGCTATGGATCTACTATCAGGGTTAAGTCTGGGTATACTAGGGAGAGGTTGGGTGGTAGGATAGAACTACATGTAGGTAGGAGGGGGGATATAGAAGTTATCGAGAAGTATTACGACGAATATAGGTTTACATCTATATGTGACCTTAAACCAGGCGGATATTTCAACGTGAGAGGTATCCTATGTATGGTATATCCTACGAGGAGTGTAAAGGAAGGTGAAGCTATTAAACTCGTTAGAGCTAGGATAGCTGATGAAACCGGATGGATAAACCTTATCGTATGGGGCGTTAAGGCTAGTGAGCTACTATCCTGTAACCCTGGTATAGGAGCGGGTATTAAAGTGTATAATGGGTTTGCTAAGAGGAGGGTAGATGGAATACTAGAACTGCACGTAGGTAAAATTGGTAGAATCGAGGTTGTAGGCGGATACAGCTCTCTGCCGTTAAAATATGCTAAGGTATCTCAGCTTAAACCGGAATCTAGGGTCGATATGCTTCTAAGACTATTAACCTACAATGTTAGGAGGCTTAGAAGCGGTAAAAGAAGGATGAAGATGCTTGCTTGGGATGGGGAGAATACGATACGTTTAACGATATGGGAGGAGGCTCTGATACCTATCGAAGATCTACTGGATAAGCTGAAACCTAACGATCTACTACTAATCCAGCTTGGTAAGGTTAAGGATAGAATGGGTATCACGGAGGTTCAATTAGATGGTGAAAGTAGCTTATACGTGAATCCGCCGTTTATCGCCGAGCTTCCACCGCTATACCAGTTTAAATCTGCTAAGATAGGGGAGCTTAGAGAAGGGTTAATCTACGCATCCATAAACGGTATTGTACTAACTAAACCTTCGATTAGAGAGGTTGGATCTGGTGGTCGTAAAGTAAAGGTATCTACGGTACGTATAGGTGATGAAACTGGTATCATCGATATAACGCTTTGGAGGGAGCATGCCGATAAGATTCTAGATGTAGATATCGGGGAACTTATGGATTTTAGATGGATAATCGTTAAGAGGGGTGGCGACAACCGTGTGGAAGCCTCTACGACTATATTCTCAGATATAATAAGGCTGGGTAGGTTTACATCTACATCGACTCCTTAAGAATCTTGAAAACATCTATCATTATGGATAACCCCTCAGATAATACTTCACCAGATATATCGAGTGTAGGTGTTATCCTAAGCACACCGGTTCCATAATCCTTAACTATCAATCCTCTATATAGCGAAAGTATAGAAGCTTTTCTAGCATTCTCATATCCGAGATCTAACCCTATATTAAGACCTAGACCATCTACTCGGACGTCTAGCTGGAGCTCGGATATAGAGTCAGATAGAAATCTAATCATCCTCCTACCAGTATCTAGTGCTCTAGTTATAAGCTGCTCCCCAACTATTATATCCATAACCTTTATAGCTGTATGCATCCCTAGAATCGGGGTGATACCGTATACCGGGGTTAACCCAGGATCCCAATCCATAACCTTATCTTGAGCTATTAAAACCCCTAAAGGGATTCCGTTAGAGAATCCTTCCCCTAAAATGTATATATCCGCTTTTACATCCCACGTATCGAGGCTGAACCATCGTCCGCATCTACCAGGTGATGTAAAGGTCTCGCAATCCACTAGAAGTATTCCATACTCTTTAGCCATCTTAGCTAACCTAGGAAGGTACTCTCTAGGAGGAGGTGATAGATCATGGCTTCTTGGAGCTTGGATGAATATGGCAGCTATATCTTCCGGGTGTATCCGATGTAGCGTGCATTCTTCGAAGAACTCTACGCAGTATAGATTGCAATCCGGGTGGCTCATCTTGAAAGGACAGTTAGAGCATTTAGGATAGGGTACATCAAGTATTTGGATCGGTTGGAGATGTACTCCAAGCCTTATACGCGGCTTAGACGATAGGTTAATTCCTCCAACCCCTCCTCCAAACCAGCATCCATCGAGTACGGCTATGATCGGTCTCCGTGTATGCCATACAGCTAGCTTTAAAGCCTCCTCGCATGCCTCCCAGCTTGATGAAACTATGTGTATTCGACATGGTTTTATCGGAGATATCTTGTAGATGGAATCTAGAAATTCTACGAGGACATCTCCATAATAATCTAGCGTAGGATAGCAGTAGATGGAGCTAGCTACAGCGTCGAGGATGACTCTCTTAACATCCTCTCTAGATGGCTTTAATATGATTCTTCCGAGACCTGAATCGAAATCTATAAGGAGGTTCCCATCAGCATCTTTCAGATAATTATCGTAGAAGCATGAGAAGGCTATGGGATAACTCCTACGGATGGATGGGGATAACAAGCTATCCACCTTTACGGCTATGGATCTAGAATTCCTACCTGGCGGTATGGAGGAAAGTCTAACGTTCATCCTACACACTGATGTAGTAGGGAGTGAGGAAGGGAAAAATAATTCTTTACCGCAGATCTACTGGTACTACAGGTTACACTATCTTCACCGGAATCTACGCTCACTATATTCCGCTAACTTTTAGATCTCGTTATCACTATGTCGATAGTGGATACGTTACTCTTCCTACCATCTTGGCTTATAAGCTCCTGCGTCCCTATATTTATGGATTTAATCTCGAGATCCTTGAGGAAGGATCTCCTTATCAGCTCGACGACGTCTACAGCTTTCGATATAGCTCTACCTCTAGCTTTCACCGTTATTAAGTCTGCTCCGCTATTAAAGATAGTCATGCAGGCGACGACATAGTTCATCACAGGCTTCTTACCTACTAAGACGACGTTCTCCTGAGCCGAAGGCATATCCAGCACCTTCCCTGGCTATCTCTACGATCTTCGCTGAAACCTAAGATTAAAGGTAACTCCTTATATACTTTTCTATCGTAACAATATAGGTCAGAATATCCGCGGTGCGATGGATATGAAGGATCAGTGTAACGTTGTAGGCTGTACCACCAGTTTATGTCCTGAATGTCTTAGGATAATCGATGCCAAGATATACGAAGAAGGCGGAAAGGTATGGATAAGTAAGGAGTGCCCAGAACATGGCGTATTCGAAGATCTATACTGGGGGAGTTATGAGCAGTATAAGAGGGCTCAAAGGTATTTCTGGCAGGGTCGAGTTATAGAGAATCCCCATATCAGAGTAGAGAATCCTGTATGTCCTTTTAGCTGTGGACTATGTAGTATGCATGTAGGGCATACGGCTTTAGCGAATATCGTCGTCACGAATAGATGCGATCTATCATGCTGGTACTGCTTCTTCTACGCCGAGAAGGCTGGCTACGTATACGAGCCTAGCTTAGAACAGATAAGGAGTATGGTTCGGGTGTTGAGGAGCGAGAAGCCTATACCTTGCAATGCTGTTCAGCTTACCGGAGGTGAGCCGGCGCTTAGGGATGATCTACCCGAGATTATAAAAGTTATAAGGGAGGAGGGGGTGGAGCATGTACAAGTTAATACGGATGGGATACGTCTAGCTCTAGATCCAGGTTTAGCTATCGCATGGCGTAAAGCCGGTGCGAATACTATCTATCTAAGCTACGATGGGCCCGATCGTGAGACCAACCCTAAAAACTATCTAGAAGCACCTAGAGTTATAGAGAATTGTCGTAGATACGGTTTTACTAGTATAGTCTTAGTTCCTACTGTTATAAAAACGGTGAACGATCATGTCGTAGGCAGTATAGTGAGATATGCTATCGATAACATAGATGTGGTTAGAGGGGTTAACTTCCAACCTATCTCGCTTGTAGGTAGGGTGTCTAGAAGCGAGAGGATGAGGTACAGGATAACTATACCGGATCTACTCGAAGCATTATCAGATCAACTTGAGGGGGTAGTTATACCTGAAGACTTCTATCCAGTCCCTACATGTATGCCTATAAGCTGGTTTACAGAAGTTCTATCCGGTAGACCTAGATACGAGTTATCATCTCACTTCGCATGCGGTATGGCTACGTACCTATTTAAGGACGGAGAGAGGATTATACCGTTATCTAGATTCTTCGATATAGATGGATTCTTAGAGTATCTGCTGGAAGCTACCGATAGAATTAAGAAGGGCAGATCTAAGTTGTTCGAAGCGTTTAAGCTTCTATTCAAACTCGGTTCATTCATAGATAAGGAGAGAGCGCCTAAATATGTAAATATACCTCGACTAGTTTTTAATATACTTGTTAGAAGAGATTACTCGGCTCTAGCCGATTTCCACTATAAAACCCTCTTCATAGGTACGATGCACTTCCAGGATCTATACAATTACGATTTAGAACGGGTGAAGAGATGCGTGATACACTATACTCTCCCAGATGGACGGGTTATACCCTTCTGCGCGTTTAACGTTATACCTCAGGTATACCGAGATAGCGTTCAGAGAAGATATGGTTTACCGATAGAGGAGTGGGAGAAAATTAAGGGTAGAAGTGTAAGGGAAGATTTCTACCGTAGGATAGAAATCTCTGTTTAGAGATATTAGCCGTACTAACACTTTATATATCCTTGTATCTGAAAGACTCCCATACATAAGTTAAATATAGTAGATCGCACCCTTCTATACTCGGATGAAACTATGGCGATGGAGTACCGTAAGATTCAGTTGATAGGCGGTTCCTCCTATGCTATAACCCTACCTAAAGATTGGGTTTCAGAGGTTAAATTGAAACCTGGAGATTTCGTAACGATACAGAAGCAATCGGATCTATCGCTTATCCTAGTACCTCAGAGAGCTGGTAAAGCTGTAGGGCAGGTTTTCAGCGAAGCTTTCGTAGAGGTCGATGAAGCCGTCGATATGGATCGTATATTCAGGATGATAGTGGGATTATACCTCGTCGGCTACCAGGCCATAAAGGTAAGGTTTATTAAACGATACTCGGAGGTTAGGAATAGGCTTGTAGAGTTTATACGCAGAAAGCTTCTAGGTGTAGAAGTAGTAGATGAGAAGATTAACGAGGTTACCCTGCAGACCTTCATAGAGTTTAGAGAGTTCCCCTCTATAAAGCTGATAACTAGGATGATGACCATAACTCAATCTATGCTAAACGATTCTATACAAGCGTTGATGGATATGGATGCAGAGTTAGCGAAAGATGTTATCGAGAGGGATGATAACGTCGATAGGTTGTACCTTCTCTCGGTTAGACAGCTTAAAAAAGCTGTGGAGGATCGTAATATATTGAGGGAGCTTGAGATAAGAGATTTCAGGCATGTACTCGGATATAGATTGATAACTAAGAGTATCGAAAGAGCTGCGGATCATGCTGCAAGGATAGCTGATATATCCGCTAAAATCCATGAACCAATAACAGATAAGCTTCGCTCCATCATGATAGAACTAGCTAAATACGCGAATACGATGCTTGAGAACTCATGGAGAGCGTTGATAAAGATGGATATGGATCTAGCTAACGAAACCATATCTAGTAGGAGGTGGATGTTGTCTATGGTGGAGGAAGCCTCTCTCATGATTTTAGAGAGCTATAAAGATCCAAAAATAGTGGTGAATCTAAGCTTAGTTTTAGAAAGTTTGAAGCGTATAGCTGAATACGCATGCGATATCGCTGAGATAGTGATAAACCTTGCTATAGCGAGTAAAGATAGGATTAAGATAGGTCGATCTGTGGAAGAATGATTGTATATCGATATAGCTTCGATGTTTAATCTTTATTAGGAGGATCGCTCCTCCCCTAAATCTTGGTAGGGAAGCGGGGTGGGGTAGCCAGGAAACCCGCCGGGCTCATAACCCGGAGATCCCTGGTTCAAATCCAGGCCCCGCTATCATCGCGATTACAGACCTTAGAGGAATCTAATGTATGCTATCCCCTCTTCTCTAAGAATAGATCTTCGAACAATATTCTCTCCAGATGCTTCCTATCCTCCCTCTTCAAATCGAGTAACGGTAACCTCACCCTCCCGCCTCTAAGCCCTATAATATCCATGGCAGCCTTTATAACAGCGTATACCATATAACCCTGTATGTAAGGCGGTGGAAGTATAGAGGTTGAAGGTCCATACTTTATATTCATGTCTGATATGAATTCTTCGAGTATGGATATTCTCTCCAGGAATTCACCGAGTTTAGAGAAGTTTTTCGAGATACCTGCTTTCAATATTTCGAACGATAATTCTGGCATGAAGTTTGCATAGCCAGAGACATAACCGGTAGCTCCGAGGAGCACCGTCGATATATACCACCATTCCCCTCTACCTTGAATTACCGGGATTCTACCATCTACAGCTTTAACTTGTTCATAGAACGTCGCTATATACGGGGTATTCTCTTTGACGCCTACTAGATTCGGTATCTCGGCTACTAAACGTTTCATAAGTCTAGGGTTAACGTATATTTTAGAGACATCGGGGTTGTTATAAATCAGGAGACCTATGTTTATCGAGTTTGCTATCTTCTTGAAATACTCGAGAAGCCCATCCTCCCCAGGTACATGGTAATATGGCAAAACAACCATCACGCCATCCACTCCGATATCTTCTGCATACTTAGAAAGCTCAACCGTCCACTTCGCTCCCGCTCTCATAGTCCCAGCTATTACCGGGATCTTACCGCCTGCTACGTCGACTACGGTAGATATAACTTTTTTCCTCTCTTCATCGTTCAAAGCGTAGAATTCCCCTGTACTACCCGTAGGTACTAGAACCATAGGACCTAAACTCTTCTTTTCTACCAGGAACTCTGTATTGAGCCTCAACCCCTCTATATCTAAGCTCTCATCTTCTTTGAACGGTGTTATCTGTACGACTAGGATAGCTCCTCTACTCAGATATTCCCGGAGTGCCTCAACTTCCAAGGTAGATCACTTTCGATCTATCTATTCAATCCAAGCTTATTACTTAAAACTTTTGGATCCTCTAACCTCTGTATACGGTATACCGAGTGAGCTGAAGTATATCCTATGGAAGTCTGGATCGATAGCTATCTCCACATATCTTACGCTTTTAGCTATATCTACTGCTTTCATCATCTCGTCTACATTCTTCAGGATCAGTCTCGCCCCAGAACCAGCGGTATTACCTAGAAATACTATCCTGTCCGACGGGATATCTGGAAGTAGCCCTATTGTCTTTGCACTCTCAGGGTCTATGTACGTACCGAAAGCTCCAGCTACCAGAATCTTGCTTAAATCTTCTACAGATGCTCCGTAATGCTTCAATAGTAGAAGCCAACCGGTTTCTATAGCTGCTTTAGCTTTCTGAATTTCTCTTATATCTCTCTGGGATATAACTATGTCTTCGTTTATAGCGGTCTCCTCCGACCATGCTAATACAAATTCACGTCCGCTAGACGTATACTTAACCCTAGGGTTACCTGTATATGCCTCTATCATCCCCCTAGAATCTATCATGCCTGTGCGAAACATCTCGGCTATAGCGTCTATTATACCTGAACCGCATATACCTCGAGGTTTGGTAGAGCCTATAGTCGAATAATCTACCCTAAATCCGCCATCGAATATTCTAACCCTCTCTATGGCACCTTCAACCGCCTTCATACCATACCTTATCTGCATCCCTTCGAAAGCTGGGCCTGAAGCTGCTGAGCAGCATAGCAGCAGATGTTTATCGCCTAGGATTATCTCCGTGTTAGTCCCTATATCTAGTAATAGTGTTAGCTCATCGGATTCGTGTATCCTAGAAGCTAATATATCAGCTACAGCATCCGCTCCTACGAAGCCAGCTATATTCGGCGGGCTATAGATGTATGCTGATCTATTAACTTTTAAACCTAGGGTTGAAGCTTTAACTCTAATAGGGCTAACCGATACAGCTGGGTACGGAGAATATACCAGGCTGGTCGGATCTATACCGTAGAATATATGATGCATCGCCGTATTACCTACGAGAGAGACCTTATATATCGAGTTTGGATCTATATTCAGCTTAACGTATATTTCTGATACCAGGTTATTTATAGCTTCAACTGCCGCTACTCTAAGCTTCTCGAGGTTCTCATCAGCTTCGAGTATATACGAGATACGCGATACGATATCTTCTCCGTAGACGACTTGAGGATTGATCGCTCCATCTCCGTAGATTGTTTCACCAGTTAATAGATCTACTACGAACACCGCTATCTTAGTCGATCCTAGATCTATCGCAACCCCGTATAAGGTATCGCTAGTATCCCCTTTATCTACGTCTATAACCTCTCCCTCGTCGATTGTTACCGTTATCTTAAACCCACCCTCCTTTAAAGCTCTAGGTAGCTTTCTCAACGCTTCTAACGAAAACGATGATGCATCGATCCCCCGGTTTAGTAGAGCCTCCCTAACTACGCTCTCATAGGATTTTACATTTTTGAGTCTAGGTTTTTCAACCTCTATGTATACTTTAAAGATTCCAGGTTTAGTATCTACGTTAGGCTCGAATCCGAGTATAGCGAGTTTCTGCTTTGTAAGAGAAGCCCTATCCTGGATATATACGGTGGCATCTCCTAGGATCCTAGCTTGGCAAGCTAGTCTAAAACCTGAAGATAGTAGTCCATCTAGATGCATATTCTCAGCTTCTGTAGGAGGCGTTAAGTTGCCTTTAACAGTTCTAACTCTACACTTGCCGCATATACCTCTACCTCCGCAGATAGCTGGAAGCTGTATCGAAGCCTCCCTTGACGCTTCGAGTAGTGTCGATTCTATATCTACCTGCGTCTTTAGCCCATCTGGCAAAAATGTGATGGTAGGCAACGATGTACCTCCGAGGGACTTACTCTACAAACTCTACATCATCTATTATACCGTCTGAATCTATATCTAAGCCTCGTACAACCCTACATTTAATCCTAGAATTGTATATGTTACCTTCCAAGATCCTATCGGGATATTTTATGAAACCTACTATAGCAGCTCTAGTCCCTCTAAACCCTTTACCAGCTAGAACTAATACAACTTTACCGGTTGAGAAGGGATTCTCTATCCTAGCTATAAGCCCTATATGCTTTTCAATATATCGTCTACCGGATAGCGGAGAGTATATCGTCCAATCCCTCAGATTCTCTGAATACTCGAACGATATCGGTAGGAAGCGGTTAACTTCATCCGTCAACATATTGGATTTAGGTCCTCCGACTAGTATCAGGTTGCCGGCTTTATCTGTAGCTGTAACTTGTGTATCAAGCTTGTATGCCACATCTACGCTTCTATTCACGAAAGATCCTAGGAAGAGTGCGAGATCTATAGCTGAATAGCCGTCTGAGGCAGCGTATCCGTATCGTCCATGCGGATCTGGGCTGCCTATAACTATGATAGCGTTGAACGATCCGTTTTCAATGAACGGATATAACGCAGGTATAGCTTCGATCTTCTGGAAGGATAGCCTACCTATAGGCTTCACACCTGGTGGTAGTACTAGGATACCTGAATGTTTCAACCGGTAAACTTTACATTTACGGCCACCTATATCGTCTAACGTGTACTCCACTAAGCCTGATTCTACGAGGCGTTTTAGATGGTAGGATAGCCTCTGCATAGTTAAGGAT
Organism: Candidatus Bathyarchaeota archaeon; assembly: GCA_025058595.1. GTDB lineage: Archaea > Thermoproteota > CALKCG01 > B24 > DRYS01 > DRYS01. Next base: position 86,506 of record JANXEK010000001.1, on the reverse strand, counting down.
AAACGACTGCTTAACTCTGATAGAGTAGATGGCTTACTCGAGAGTTCTTCGAGTATCTTGAAGGATATCTTTGTACTTAACGTTTTCATAATCCTCGGATCGTCTACAACCCTGCACCCATATATTCTTCCCTCACCATCGACTATGTACATAGTTCGTTCTACAAAGTAGAGTTCGGGTTGACGGAGATAAACGTTAAGGTTTAACTATAACTTTAACCGAATCTTTAAGCTCCCTCCTTAAAGCTTGTTCAAGCCTATTTAGAGGTATTACGTGCGATATTAGGCTCCTTACATCGATCCTCCTCGAAGCTATCATGGATATAGCTCTATCCATAGAGTATGGGTTTATGAAGCTTCCGAGTATGGTTAATTCGCTCCTATACAAGCCGTAGGGGCTCACGCATACTTTATCCTCCTCAGGAGCTACGCCGAATACGAGAATCTTCCCCCCTCGACTGGCTATCTTTAAAGATTCTTCCAGATATCTAGCCCCTCCCACGGCTTCTATGACTATATCCACCCCTACACCGGATGTCTCTCTATGCACGATCTCGCATAGATCTTCCTCGAAGGGATCTAAAACTATATCTGCTCCAAGCTTCTCCGCTAGGATCCTCCTCGATCTTATGGGTTCTGAGGCTATTATAAGCGAAGCACCTGATAATCTAGCTAACTGTATATGCATGAGACCTATCGGTCCAGCTCCTATTACAGCCGTCGTAAAGCCGGGTCTCGGTGAAAGCCTATCCCAGCCATGTATACAGCAGCTTAACGGCTCTGTTAAAGCAGCTTCTTCGAAGGATACCCTATCTGGTATCCTGTAGGCTAGATGCACCGGTACCTTGACGTACTCGGCGAAGGCTCCATCTCTAACTACTCCTATAGGAGACCACTCTAAGCATAGATGCATCCTACCAGATCTACAGAATATGCATCGGCCACACGTCACTGTAGGATCGATTACTACGCGATCACCTATAGATACATGTCTAGCTGCCTCTACACCTGCAGCTGCTATCCTACCTGAGAATTCGTGCCCAGGGATTACGGGGTATCTAGCTATCCCAGCCTTCCCCTCATAGATATGGATATCTGTACCGCATACACCGCATGCTTCGACTTTGATCAATACATCTTCTGAACCTATACTTGGCTGATCGATATCCTCCATCCTCAAGGAGAGCGGAGCATATATACGTGTAGCTTTCATCTATCTCACCACGTATTTATCTCTCTAGAATATCTAACTGGATACGTACTTCAGTTTTTCAGTCTAACGTTCGATCTAACGCTACATAGAAAAGGTAATATACCTAGGTTTCAAGTCTTATTGAAGACTCGGTGAATTAGCATGGAATACAAAAGTGTTATTACCCTCTTACGCTCCACGGAACCTGAGAGACTACCTGATATACCGGATAGCTTAGATCACGTAGATCATATAGTGAAAACAGCGTTAAGGGGGTATCCTGAGCTAGCTGCAGATCACATCCTTAGCTCTGAGCTTAGAGGTGAGCTGAGTAGGATCATAGGCGATCTGATTAGACAGTTGGATCTAGTGTTCGAAGGCTCAGTAGTTTTAGGCGATAAGGATGCCGTCGTGAAGAGGGCTCGAGCTTACCATCTGCTGATAGAGATAGCGTTGAATCTATTCGGGTATGAGAGGATGTTAGCTGGGTTCTCAGATCGCGAGGTAGATACTAGTATCCATTACATAGAGAATGCGTTGAATAGATGGGAGTGTATAGAGAGGAGAGAGAGTAGAGGTGAAGCTCCTATAGCTGAAGCAGTCGTTAGGATGCTGATAAACGATATGAAGAAGGTTATGGCTAGCAACCCGAGAGCTGAAGGTATGGTTGCGGTTATAGGGAGATCTACAGAGTCACGTCTAGATCCGAAATGCTGGAGTGTAAGCTTCCTTAAAGCTATGAGGGAGGAGATAGAGGGTAACATCTACTATAGAATCAGTAGGCTTGGAATATGTAGGTTCGGTAACGATTACGCCCTAGGTTTAAGATGGCTTAGGAGGCTTGGCTACGTCCAGGTATCTACGAACCCGACTTTAGCGGCTATAGCTTACGATGATGATCCATCGCTATGGGAGGTATTCCGTAAGATATTGAAGGAGGAGGTTGCCAAGACTAATCCTGAGTGGCTTAAAGACCCGGATAGATACCGTGATGAGCTAGCTATGAGAGCGACTATGGTGGCTTTATGGCCTAACATGGAGGTATTCAGACCCATATTTTTCCTGAGAGATTATAGGGATGGTATGATAAGCTATCAGTTAAACCCGAATGTAGCGGATAGTGTCGAGGGAAGCTTGAACGATGCGTTCAAGATATATACAGCTGCTCAAAACTATTTCAAGAAGTACGATGCATATCTGTTATGGGGTTATACGGCTAAGCTTGAACGTGGTAGACCCAATATAGTTTTCAAGGTTGCAGGTAGTTCTCCCGCCGCGATAGATATCACCCGGGAGCTTGAATCTCGCGGTATAGGTACGAATAATACTGTAACGTTTACCGTGTCGCAGGAGGCTACGTTGATAATAGCTAAGATCGAGGGTATGGTGGAGGCTGTTAAGCGTGGTATAAGGATTACTAGATGTTATGAGACGACTATGGGTGGAAGACTCGATGATCATATGAGAGAGTATGTAGCAGCTTCGCTAGTAAGGAAAGCTTTATCTAAGCTTAGGGATGATAGGGAGAGGGAGGAAACTCTAAGGGTTCTCGCATCTATGATTAAAGCATCCATAAAGATGGAGTCTGATGGTAGATGGATCGGGGCTACCGGATGGGGTTACGATCTCGAAGCTACTACTATAGATGAGAAGATAGAGCTTCTATGCTCTAGAGCTAATCTACGTCCGCTACATAAGGATGGATTCGCGGAATTCCTAGTTAAGTATGGCGTTCTAGAATGTAGTATCGGAGAAGCTAAGAAGATGCTTGAAGAAGCTGAGAGGTACGTCGGTTATGGAGGTATACTTGTAAGCCAGAGAGTTTGGAGTCTATTCTTCAGTAGGGAGAATAAACTCAAATGGATAGGTTACCTTATATCCAAGTATGGTCTTACAGCTGAACAGGCGAACGAAATAATGGATGTCATAGACGTTTTACCTGCTTCTAAGAGGAAACCTGATGAAACGTTGTTAACTTTAGCTGGTAACAATATGACTAATACGGAGTTTCCAGATCAGCAGATGGCTGTCGTGAAAGCTACTAGCAGCCCCTCTTTCAAACTAGAGGAATACGAGTATTCTATACTTAAGAAGCATGATGAGAAGATCGTAGAATGGCTTATGAAGTGGGATGATTTCGTCAAAGCCTTCGAATTAACGCCTCAACTCAAGAAGAGGTTCGAAGAAGTCGGTATAGATGTATCTAAGATGGGTGAGAGGGGGTTACCCCCAGAGGGTTGGAGCGACTTCGGATCAACCTACAAAACTATGAGGGGATTTAAGCAGTCATACCTAACGTTTAGGGAGAAAGCGGTGAATATAGCTAGAGAGGTAGCAAAGGAGCTCTGCATAAGTTAAACTCTCATCTAGATTCTTCTCCCACTTTTTCTCAGATGAATGTATACATAATAAGATTTTTAGCTGAAGTGGTTATGAATTGTAATCGGTGGTGTTATGGCTAGACCTAAAGTATACGTGACTAGAAGGATACCGTCACCGGGCTTAGAGATCATAGGCGAATACTGTGACTATGAGGTATGGCCTGACATAGATTATCCTCCACCGAGGAGTGTTCTATTAGAGAAGGTAAGGGATAAGGATGGCCTTCTATGCCTGTTAACGGATAAGATAGATGCTGAAATTATGGATGCAGCTTCCAACCTCAAAGTTATAAGTACATACAGTGTAGGCTACGATCATATAGATGTAGAAGCTGCGACTAAGAGAGGGATCTACGTCTGCTATACCCCAGGGGTACTTACGAACGCTACGGCCGATTTCGCTTGGACTTTAATGCTAGCGGCTGCTAGGAGGATATGCGAAGCTGATAGATATGTTAGGGAGGGTCGATGGGATAAGCCTTGGAATCCGTTCATGCTCCTAGGAGTAGATGTATACGGTAAGACTCTAGGTATAGTAGGGTTGGGTAGGATAGGTAGGGCTGTAGCTGAGAGGGCTAAAGGGTTCAACATGAAAGTCATGTACTATGACGTGTACAGGATACCTCCAGATGAGGAGGCTAAACTGGGGGTAGAGTATAGAAGCTTAGAGGATGTTTTGAGGGACTCGGACTTCGTAAGCATACATGTACCGCTAACTAAAGAGACATATCATCTCATAGGTGAGAGAGAGCTTAAGATGATGAAACCTACAGCGATACTAGTTAATACGTCTAGGGGACCCGTAGTAGATGAGAAGGCTTTATACAGAGCGTTGAAGGAGAGGTGGATAAGAGCTGCGGGTATAGATGTATGGGAGCAGGAGCCTACACCTAAAGATAATCCTCTGTTAACGCTCGATAACCTAGTAGCTGCACCGCATATAGCTAGCGCTTCTGAGGAAGCTAGATCCGGTATGGCTGAGATGGCTGCTAAGAATCTTGTAGCGGTGTTAAAGGGTGAGATGCCTCCAGCTTTAGCTAACCCTAACGTCCTAAAGGTAAGATCTCTCGATAAAGCTAAGGTTATATAGTTGTGTCATATATCCACCTATTCCCTGAAGATTTCTTTAACACATCTTATATGGGCTCTCGATCCGCATCTCCTCCGCTTCACCGATAAGATAGATGCCGCGATATATGTGAGAAGCATGGTTACGCCTACTACTCCGCTTATAGGTAGATTCAATATGATCGCGACTACGAAACCAGCCATGGATGAAAGGAGTGCTATAGCTATAGCTTGATTTCTAAGCTTCTCGAAGCTATGGGTGAATTCATAAGCGATTACAGCTGGGGCAGCTATAAGGAGCTCTGTCAATAGTGAACCTACGACTCTAAGGTTCACTACTGTACAGAGGGAAGCTACCAGTAGTACGAGGTATCTATAGAACCTTACATTTAAACCATATGCCTCGGCGGATTCTGGGTCGAATAACGTATACTTCAGCTCTCCATGAAATACTATCAGTATGATAATAGTCGCTACACCTAAAGATGTAAGTTCTATAAGCTCATAATCCGTTATACCTAGTACATCCCCTACTAGGAAACGCCACGCTGACGATATATACGGGCTACTGAGAGCTACAGCTAAAACAGCTATAGCTGTAGACGATCCGAAGATCATGCCTATAACCATATCGCTCCTCCCCCCCATCCTCTCCCCGCCATATCCTGATAAAACCGCGAATATCACGCTCACTACTAAAGCACCTAACGTCGGGTTAATACCGAGGGTTAAAGATAAAGTAGCACCGGCTAAAGCTGCATGAGCTAGGGCTGCGCCTAACGCCGATAATCCTCTTAATACTATATGAGGACTTATACTCGCGGAAACTATGCTAGCTATTATCGTCGCTATGAGAGCTTTAGCTAACAGTGGGGATAGGATATCAAGCATGCGAATCTACACCTCCCATGAATCTTGTTCCATCTCTCACATAGAAGTGTATCGTACGCATATATGTCTCCTTAAGTAGATCTTCCCTTAACACGGTATCTGGATCGCCGAACGCTATCAGACGTTTATTGAGGAGAAGTATCTTGGTAGCGTGTTCCATCAGAGGTGTCGCATCGTGTAGAACAACCATCATACACACCCCTCTACGATACTCTTCATACACTGTATCGACTATATGCTTCATAGAAGATGCGTCTATAGCTGAAAAGGGTTCATCTAATAGGAGTATTCTAGGATCAGAAGCTAGCGCTCTAGCTATCAGCACTCTCTGCTGCTCTCCACCGGATAGATGTGAATACGATTCGTACCATAAATCATCTATACCGAGCTTAGAAGCTATATTTAACGCCTCCTCTTCATCCTTATACGTAACGATCCTGGGGAGTTGTTTCGAGAGAAGCCTTCCCATGAGGATTACATCTTTGACGAGCATAGGTATACTAGGGTCGATCCTCTCCCTCTGAGGCACATAACCTATAAGCCTTCTAGTCGATCTATCTCTATGAGGGTCTCTACCTAGTACCCGCACGAAACCTGAAGACGGCTTCAACATGCCTACGATCAACCTTAAAAGCGTAGTTTTACCAGCTCCGTTTGGACCTAGGATCAGTACAAGCTCAGGCTTACATACTTTGAAGCTTATACCTGAAAGTATTGGTTTACCGTTAAACTCCAGATTTACATCTATAAATTCTATGAAGGACTCCATAAACTTACCTCCTATACTTTCTATGTAGTAGGAGTAGTAGGAAGATAGAAACCATTGTGAGCGGTGCTACGGCTACTATACATAGCATCGGCGATGCTGCTCGGTTTTGATATCCTAGCTTCACGTTGGCTAAAGATACCGATAGCCCGTATGATATTATCCTCAAGTATTCGGTATAACTACTCTCGTATCCGAGTGGTAATGGGTTAAACGTCATGATCGGGACTCCCACCTCTTTAGAGACTTCACTCGCGATCCTCCCTTCATCAAGCTCATATTCGAGTAGGTGGACAAGTATTATATCCGCAGACTTAGCTGAACCCCTAAATTCAACGATATCTCTAGGTGCTACCATCCTCTCTCCCCTCATAAGTATGCCTGTAACCTCTATACCTAGATACTCCATTAACGGCTCCATATGCGATCCGGCTAAAGCTACTCTAACCTCGCTCAACCTATAGGTTCTTTTACAGGCTTCTACCCATCTAGCTACATCTACGAGGCTTTGCTTGAATTGTTCAAACCTGTGTCTATAATAGTTTCTTCCGTCATGGTCTATACTAGATAGTACCGTATAGATGGCTTCAGCTATGATAACAGCATTCGGTGGGAAAAGCCATACGTAATGCGGGTTTCCGCCAGGTATATACATGCCACTACTCCAATCGTCCAGCTCAAGCTTGATAGCTGGGGCATCTTCGAAGTATCCTAGAAACTCCTCCCTACCTATGCATACAAATATATCGGAATTCTCTATGAGACTCCTATCTTCAGGTTTAGGCGCGTATACATGTGGATTCGTGTAAGCTGGTACTATCGTGTATACGTCTACTCTATCTCCTCCGATATCTTTGACTATCAACGCTAAAGGTTCTATAGTAACGGTAACTCTAACTCTATCGTAAGCCGATAATAGGGATATACCACACATATCCATGAGTAGTATGGATAGCATTAGCAGTATTACTACCCGCACTATATCTCCCTCCTAATGCCCATGAAGAATTCTGAAACCACATGGGCAATACTCAGGTGTATTCAATAGTCTGCACAAAGATTCTGAAAATTTATCTGATACAAAGAAATCTATCCTCGAAGATTCTTCGTGAGCCTCCTCCTTCGTGAAACCTAAGATATCGTGAAGGAAGCATTCTAAAACTCTATGTTTATGTAGAAGATTCATCACGTAAATAGAGCCTTCGGTCGTTAGCTTAACACCAACCCTAGGTGTATACGCGACATATCCCTTCAAAACGAGACCTTGAAGAATCGATATGGATGTAGGTGTCTTTACGTTAAACAGCTCCGCTATCTTCGACGGTTTAACATGCTCGGTGATGGCTCCCTCCCTGTATATGGTTAGAAGATACCTCGATTCAAGGTATGTAAGCATAAGTTAGACTCACTCTAACTTATATATAAAAATTACGAAATATAGGGAAGGTGGAAAGTTTATTAAGGATTATAGTACTCCATATGAATAAGCCGGTTGGGGATTAATCGATGAGTCTTACTAAGATGCAGCGTGATATATTGAGGAAGGGAGTGGTGGAAGCTCTCAGATTTATAGAAGAGAATCCTCGTAGATTCAAGCAATCAGTAGAGCTCATAGTGAATCTTAGGGATATCGATCTGAAGAAGCCTGAGAATAGATTCGTAGATGTTATAAGCTTACCACATGGTTCTGGAAAACCTGCTAAGATATGTATGATAGCTTCAGGTGCCCTAGCTTCTCAAGCTAGAAATGTAGGTGTAGACTTACTTATAGAGCCTAATGATCTCGCATTATATGGTAGCGATAAGAGGAGGGGTAAGAAACTAGCTAATGAATACGACTTCTTCCTAGCTGAAGCCCAGTATATGGGTCTCGTAGGTAGATATTTAGGTACGTTTCTAGGTCCGAGAGGGAAGATGCCTACACCTATTACTTTAACCACGTCTATCGGGGATGTTGTGAGATCTCTGAGGAACAGTGTGAGGATTAGGGTTAGAACCAATCCTCAGATTAAGTGTAGGATAGGTGTTGAGGGTATGAAGGTGGATGAGATGGTGGAGAATGTAGAGGCAATATTATCTAAGGTTGTAAGTAGAATGCCTAAAGGTATAGAGAATATCGAGAGCATATATGTGAAAGGTACGATGACCCCGGCTGTCAAGGTAAGCTTAGGTGGGGGTTAAATTTATGTCTACTTTGAAGTTATCCGCTAAAAGGAAGAGGAAGGAAAAGCAACTATATGAGTTGAAGAATCTTTTATTAGATTATCCTACAGTAATCGTAGCTAGGTTGCATAGAGTTGATGCTAATTATCTACACAATCTGAGAAATAAGTTTAGAGGGGCAATTCTTTTCAAAGTAGCTAAAAATACATTATTTAGAAAAGCTTTAGAAGAAGTTTATGATAAAAATATAGATGTAGAGAATTTTAAATCAATATTAACCGGAGAGAACGTGTTGATATTTACCAAAGAGAATCCGTTCAAAATCTGTTTAGGTCTATATGGAAGTAGGGTCGCGGTAACACCATCACCTGGAGACGTAGCTCCAGAAGATGTAGTAGTACCTGAGGGGGATACAGGTATTCCCCCGGGGCCTGCGATAAGCGATTTTAGTCAGCTAGGGATAGAGACTAGAATAGTTAAAGGTACTATAAATGTAGTTCGGAGTAAGGTTATAGCGCGTAAAGGTGAGAAAATATCGTCGGAAGTTGCGAGTATTCTATCTAAACTTGGTATAAAACCTATAACTATATGGCTTGATCCTAAGGGGGCCTTAACCGATGGGATATTCATACCTGAAGATCTGCTCAAGATAAATGTAGATGAGTATAGGGAGAAGCTGAAAGATGCAGTAGTATCGGCTCTTAATTTCGCGGTTAATATACAGTATCCGGCTGTAGAAGTCCTACCAACTTTAATCTTAAAGGCTTATAACGCGGCGTTATCGCTAGTTTCGAGTATAGCTTTACCCATACCTGAGATGATCGTAAGCAGTATAGTGAAAGCTGTATTAGCCGCTAACGTTCTGTATTCGACGGTCGAAGGAAGGATGAAGGGAGGAGAAACTTTAAAAGAGGGGGAGGAACCTAGTGAAGAGGAGGAGGGAGGGTTGGAAGGGTTAGCTGCCCTATTTGGGTAGGAGGTGATCGTATTTGGAGTATATATATGCGGCTCTGCTACTCTACCATTCAGGACAGAAGATAGATGAGGAGAATTTGAAAAAGGTGCTGAATGCAGCATCCTTAACACCGGATGAAGCTAGGGTTAAATCGCTGGTGGCAGCTTTATCGGAGGTGGATATAGGGGAGGTTATAAAATCGGCAGGTGTAGCTGTATCCACTCCGGTCGCTACTGGTAAAGAAGAATCTAAGACTGTAGAAGCGAAGAAGGAGGAAGAGAGGAAGGAGGAGAAGGAGGAGGAAGGGGCTCTAGAAGGTTTAGCTGCGTTATTCGGTTAAGAGAGTAATTCCTACTCTAACGATTATGCCGATGCCTTATAGGTATCCTTTTAATAGCGCCGCACCTAAGACATGTTACGATGATTCTAGGATTCCCCTCAGTTCGTATCCTTATACGGCATGTATATCCTGGTACAATTAAACGTTTGCACTTTCTACATATATAGTACCTTTTATATATATTTGGAATCCTAATCCTTGTTTTCATAGATATTCTTCGAGCTATCTCCACGTATCTGTCAGCTAGATTAGAGTTTTTCTCAAAATATTTTAACGATAGCTCAAACAATCTCTCTATACGTTCTAAGGCAATCCTCCTTCTTCTCAACTACCCCACCAAACTATACGATATAGTCTCCCTCTATCGTAGCATCTTATTCTAATCCTTCTAGAAGCTGTATAGCTGAAAAGTATAGTGAATGTCGTATGCATAGGGTAGGTATAGATTCAAACATCGATAAAAACTCTACCTCATCCGGAAAGCTGTCTGCAGATCTAGATTAAGGATATTTAGAAGTGTGAACCAATAGGATATATGCCGTGGCCTTCGAGAAGCTTGTATTTATAGCTGCTGAATCAGCTTTAGAGCTTATACCTGACGAGCTTAAGAGTCACCCTGATATAAAACGATATGCTAGGAAGATCGGGGTTGATATAAACTATGTGTTATTGGATAGAAGTTACCATCATCATGCTATGTTTAAGCTGAAGGATTCTGAGAAACGTGGTAGGCCAGATATAGTCCACTATATGCTCCTCTCAGCGTTAGAGACGCCTCTATGTTGGGAGGGTATGTTAGAGGTTCATGTACATGCGTATGGTAATAACGTGGTGCATATAGATCCCGAGGTTAGAATACCTAAAAACCATCTTAGATTTCAAGGTATAGTGAGACAGCTATTCAAATATGGCAAAGTACCTCCAGATTCGGAGAAACCTTTATTGGTACTCCATCGTGAAACGCTCAAAGTACTTATCGAGGAGGTTAAACCAGATATCGTGGTAGGCTTATCTGAGAGAGGTAAACCCGAAACTATAGCCAGATTAGCATCTAGGCTCATAGGGTATAGGAGGCCGACTATAGTCGTAGGGGGGTTCCCCCATGGGGAGTTTTCTGAGGATACCTTGAAACTATTGGATGAAGTTGTATGCATAGATCCTAAGCCGATGCATGCATGGATAGTTACCGCTAGGATTATCCATAGTTTCGAGGAAGCTTTAGGTTTAGATGAGAAGAGAATACGTATGCTAGGATCATATTGAAGATAGGAATCCTCTAAGAACATCGTAGATCGATTTAATGGTTATATGTGAGATTCGCTCTTTCCCCGTCATAGATTCAAGTCTCTTAATCCTGAAATATAACGGTGGATGTGGATCGAAATTTAGCCATGAGCTGGCTCCGTAAGCTTTCTCCTGTATAAGTCTCGAATATCCTATCTTATATAGAGCTTCGGCTAAAGCTTTAGGATTACCTAGTTTAATAGCTGACTCTAGATCGGCTCTAGCTTCTAGGAATTTACCTACAAAGTATATCATGAAGAATGCTAGAGGGAAGTATACGAACGGTAGGAGTATAACTACCGGGTAGAGTACGTATACCCTGAGAAGATACTCCGTCACAGATACTATGAAAAGTATGAACGGATCTACATTCTTCACGTGGCTCAGTTCGTGTCCTATAACCGCTTCGATCTCCGTTTTATCGAGTTTAGCTAGAAGACCCGTAGTTACTATAACCGCTGATTTCCATGGTATGATTCCTGTAGCCGCTGCATTCGCTACGAGTGTATTGATCAAAGCTAGCTTGACCCTGGGGAGATTGTATTTCGTCCTAGCATCTTCTACGGCATCGAATATATCGAACGAGCGTACTATTATCTTATCTGGAGACGCTTGGAATCCATAAAACGAAAAAACTTTGCTGATTACTTCGGGTCCAGGTATACTACCTAAAGCGAGGGTTTCTTCGAAGATAGCTTTCTTAACCTCCATAAGCCGATCTGAGGTAAAACTAGATACGAACCACTCATATTCTTGAGGTGATAATACATACTGAACTATATGTATACGTCTACGGTTCTCGTTCAAAGCCCAGTCAGCCATACCAGTCATTATTTTATCGGCGTTCAACAAGATTATGAATTGTAGGAGGACGAGTATGAAGGGGGCATAGTATTGGAATATCGCGAACATCATTATGTTTAACATCATGAAAAGCAGAAAGAATGGAAGCATATTATCCGAAAATAGCCTCTCTATAATCCTACCTTTACGAGAGGCATACTTGTCGGGGTATATGCTAGCAGACTCGACGAAGGTTAAGAATATAGATGAACGTCTCACGTGATCTTCGAATGAACGGATAGCATAACGTACGGCATCTCTTACATTCTCGATCGTATCGATCGGAGGGTTACCATAGTGATATATATCTAGTACAACTGTTTGATCGATGTATACTACAACGTAGATACTCCACTCAAATCCATAGCTTAACGTAAACGTGATAACATTGTAGCCTAAGTGAAAGCTACGTTGTATCAGTAAGGGCGGTATCCGAAGCTTCAACGATACCATCTGCTCGATGAAGCCTATAAGCTCTGGTAGTCTATGCCTAGGGGCTTCGACTTCGAATAGGAAACGTAACGGAGGAGAAGACACTCCTTCACATACACCTAAGATTACATTGTAGAGATGCAGTCTATAAGATAAATATTGATGTTAACGATTGGAACGCCTTTATGCGATGGAATCGATACTCTAAAGCTCTATGAACTGGGCATGCGGGACGCCGGAAATCCTTATGATAGCATCGGCATGTATAAGGCCTCTTATCTTCGCCCCATTCACTATCTTATCTCCGAATAGATTCGCTATAGTAGCCGTTTCAAGTATCGAAAGAGCTTTTTCGACCGTAACGAGGGATCCCTTAAAGAATCTTTCATCTATGCAGACCTCGAGATCTCCCTCCCTCAACGTCTTACCTATTAGATCTGCATCGCATACCGCTACGAGCACTTCTTTCCCATACCTAAATACCTTGACGTACACCAGGTCGTCGTTCAAATCTTTAACACACTCGCACGTATCCTATAATGACCCAGAACTATTTAATAGTTGTCTTTCTATACCGGCGAAATAGATAAGCTTATAATACGGGGATCGCTATACAAGCCTTTCTTCGGGTAAAGATAAAAGAAAACGAGGTACGACAGGGTGTAAGAGGTATGGCCAGGTATGAAGAGTTGATACCGAAACCTAGGGGTAGATTCTTAAGAGTTAAATGTCCTAGCTGCGGTAACGAGCAGGTGATATTCGAGAAACCTACGGTCAGAGTTATGTGTAGGATATGCGATCAGGTATTAGCCGAACCTAGAGGCGGTAAAGGGAAGATACTCGCGGAGATACTGGAGTATCTACCATAAGGTGTTCGGTATGAACGGTGAATGGCCTGAAGTAGGTGAGGTCACGATAGGCACCGTCAAGAACGTATACGATTACGGTGCTTATATCGCGTTGGATGAGTACGGTGGAAGGATAGGTTTCTTACATGTATCCGAAGTATCGACTACATGGGTTAGAAGTATAAGAGATTACGTGGAAGAAGGTAGGAAAGTCGTCGTGAAGATTATTAGGGTTGATCCGGAAAAAGCGCATATAGACCTATCCCTGAGGAGGGTTACGGAATCTGAGAGGAGGAAGACGCTAAAGATTTGGAAGAGGAAAAGAAGCGGATCGATGCTTTTAGCTAGAGCTTGTAGAGATACGGGATTAAGCTACGAAGAAGTTGTACTTCGATATGGCGATGCTATAAAGGGGGAATTCGAAGATTTTTACGGTTTATTCGAAGCGGTCGTAGAGAAGGGGGTTGAAGCTCTCAGTAGACTTGGTCTGCCGGAGGATTTAGTAAAAGCTATAGAGCGTATCGCTAAGGAGAAGATCTCTGTAAAGAAGGTTGAGGTTTCAGGTATATGCGAAGTATACTTCTACGAAAGCGACGGTGTAGAGAAACTTAAGAAAGCCTTTGACTATGCTTTTAAACTGAAGAAACCTGAGGGAATCGAGGATATTAGAGCATATACTATCGGAGCTCCTAGGTATAGGATCGAAATAGTGGGAAGCGATTATAGCTTAGCAGCCAGATTTCTGAAGAGGGTTGTAGATAGATTACGATCGGCTGTAGAGAAGTTTGGAGGCAACTTCAAGTATATAGAGGAGAGGTAGCGATGGTATGGCTTTTAAGGAGATGCGTAGGTTGCGGTAGGTATACGCTCAGTAAAGAGAAATGTCCCTATTGCGGTGGAGAGGTTAGAGTACCTCATCCGCCGAAAACCTCTATATATGATAAGTATAGAGAGTATAGGAGGAGGATGAGAGAGATTGCGAAAGCCGGTAGTAATCTGGGTTAAACGTAATCTAGAGTTTAACAATCCGTTAGTTATAGAAGGCTTCCCCGGTTTGGGGTATATAGGTAGGATAACGGTCGATTACATTGTGGAGAAGCTTCAAGCTATAGAATTCGCTAGACTCTACACGCCGTACTTCCCGCAGCATGTATTGGTAGATTCGTATGGCGAGGCTAGGCTCCTCGGGGCATCATTCTACCACTGGTCGAAACCGAACGACGGGCGAAGTATCATACTCGTATCCGGCGATAGTCAAGCTCAAACTGTTGAAGGTCAGTATAAACTTGCATCGACGATACTAGGGTTTACACGTAGACTAGGAGCTAGAAGGATATTATGCATAGGTGGTTATGAAGCCTATGTGGATGGCCGGCCTAAGCTATATGTAGCAGGTACAGATCCGGAGGTAGTCGGAGAAGCTATATCGATGGGTGTAGAAGTTGGACGTATAGGTAGCCCTATAGTAGGTTTAGCAGGAGTGATACTCGGTATAGCCAAATTTTACGATATGAAAGGTATCGCCGTTTTAGTCGAAACACCTGGCTACTATCCAGATGTGGTGGCTGCTAGGGAAGCAGTACTCTTCGTATCTAGGTATACGGGTATAGATATAGATGTAAGCGATCTAGAAGTATACGCGGCTAAACTATCCCAGACTCTACGCGGATTTGAAGAAACGTTGGAAGAATTGAGACAGCTATCTGAATCAGCTAGGATAACCGATAGAGGAAGGTTAACTTACATAAGCTAGGGTTCTACTATCGAACCTACAGGGCATCCTTCAAGGGCTTTAACTATATTCTCCGGGTTCAATCCCGATACAACTATGAATTTAAACGGAGTCTCTAATAGTAGTCGGCATGCCTCAGGATCTATAACTCGGCTTATACCCGCTTTATGCCTATCATCCGAGAATATCGATTTTAACTCGCTAATCTTGATCCTAGATAGTTTCCTCGCATCCCTATAGATATTCGGATCCCTATCGTATATGCCATCCACCTTCGATGCTTTAATTATCGTATCTGCCCTTAGCTCTCTAGCTAGTAGTATGGCGACAGAATCTGTCGTCATACCAGGCTTCAAACCACCCATAACTGTAAGTATCCCTGAATCGAACATAATCCTAGCTTCTTCTAAGCTTTTAGCTACAACACCATTCGTTAGATCCTTCAAGCACTTCGAGAATAATAGAGCTACTATACGGGAGGCTTCTATAGCAAGCTCATCCTTATCCTCCTCCGCTAATCCTAGCTTTTCAGCTATATCTATCAGGTTTCGTGCGAACCCCCCTCCTCCGATCACTATCGCTAATCTATAGCCTGCGTTTAGGATCCTCCTCACCGTAGATGAATACGTATATACTACGGTCGGATCTATAGGTGATGCTATGATAGACCCCCCTATCCTTAATATGACACGTCGATCCTTCAAAGCTCGGATAACTTTAATTAAGCTATTCAAGGTATAAACATGACGGAAGAATCTAAAGTGGATGGGGTTATCCGTTGTCCTCCAGTAAGTTGCCCAAGAAGCTTGGTACGAGGATCCTTGAAGCCCTAGCTTCTAGCATAAGGATCGAGATACTTAGACTACTACATGAGGAAGGGCCTCTCTCCTACAGCGAACTTATGGATAGGTTGAATCTGGATCCTGTCAAACATGCAGGCAGATTCGCATACCACCTCAAGAAAATTCAATCAGCTAACCTCATAACTCTATCTAAAGAGGGTAGGAAGTATCAGCTTACAGATCTAGGATGGAAAGTATACGAACTTACACGTGAGATCGAAGAGTATGCTCTCAGAGTTAGTACGAGACTTTTAGTAAGGACATCGCGTACGACTATAGAAGAATTTGACCGAAATCGTATCGTCGATTCGCTCGTCAAAGAAGCGCAGTTGCCTCAAGATGTAGCCGAAAGAATAGCTAGGAAAGCTGAAGAGAGGCTTTTAGATCTAAGAGTAAAATACCTTACGGCTCCGCTGATCAGAGAATTTGTGAACGCTATACTGATAGAAGAAGGTATGGAGGAGTATAGACATAGGCTTACTAGACTAGGTTTACCAGTCTATGATGTGAAGAAGAGTTTTCAAGATGTAGGTATTAAAAGCGGTATTGTTAGGGATGTTAGAGAGAGGGCAGGTGAAGCTGTACTCAGAGAATATGTACTTCTCGATGTTCTACCTAGAAGGGTTGCTGACTCTCATCTTTCAGGATATATAGATATCAAGAAGCCCGGATCGTGGATACTCCACCCGGATATAATATTGCATGATATCGAGGAGATCCTAGATAGATACGCGTCGATATTAACAGCTATATCTGAAGAGGGGAAGTTAACCTTATCCTTAGCATGTATATCTAAGTTTTTAAGGGATGCGTATCATGAGATACGTGAAGAACAGATTCTGGAGTACTTCAATGTATACCTGGCGCCATATATCGCAGGCGTTAAAGATAGCGAAATAGACGATAGTCTTTCATCATTTCTCATAGGTCTTTCCGATCTGAAATCTACGATATCGCTGGGACTTGAGTTAGGTATACCCGATTTCATGGAGGGAAAAAGAGTGCCTGGGAAGAAGATTAGATACGGTGATCTATACGATGAATCTTACCGTCTTCTTAAAGCTTTACTAAAATGTTACGAGAAATTGATAGCTTTCGATGGGTTTAGAGGGCGTCTACCACGCCTTATAGTTAAACTTAGAGGAAGCTTGGATGAAGAAATATTGTTTCACATACATAAGATTATATCTCTAGGTGGAGAAGTAACCTTCTCGAACTTAACTAAGACTCAGGGTATCACGTCGTCTGAAGGTGTATGGATTAAGCCTGATGAAGGGGTAATAGAATGTGCTCTCCTGAGAAAGGTATGGATCGGAGGGATATCGTTGAATATTCCTAGAGCGTCATACGAATCGCATGGAAGGGAGAGTATATTCGCTCGTAGATTAGAGAAAATATGTAGGGATGCCGTAGATTCCTTAATGGCTAGATATAGCGTTCTTTCATCTAATATATCTGCAAACCTTCTTCCAACCATATTCGGCGGGGTTAATCCATATTCCAACTTTAAGGAATATAGGTGTAGTTTAAATTTAGTCGGTCTCCTCGAAGCTGCAGCGTTGGTTACTGGTTCGAGAAGCTTCGTAGAAGACGAAACGCTAGAGTATGTATGGAGGATTATAAGCTACCTAGATGAGATCATGAAAAGTATAGAACAAGAAGTGAAGGCTAGAATAGCTTTATCTAGTATAGCGGATATAGACGCTTCAACTAGACTCGCTGATATGGATCGATTATACTATGGTAAAGCTAAAGAGTATAAGGATACATTTAGACCCTTCTACACATCTGGCTCACTTCTACCTTTTGACATAGATATATCTACGATAAATAGAGTGAGAATAGAAGCAGAATTCCATAGGAAGATTGAGGGGGCTCTAGCCGTGATTCCCTTAGGAGAAGATGAAGCTGACGATCTAGAGGCTTTAAAGGATCTAACACTAGAGATCTCAGAAAACTATGATCTGAGATGGTATAGTTACGGATTTAGATTTACGTATTGTAACGTATGTCACAGATGGTTTAAAGGATTCACCGATATATGTCAAGAATGTAAGTCTTCTAGAAGTCTTACAAGATATGTTAAAATCGGAGCATCGTATATAGGCGAGCATATCCTCCCAGATAATATGAGGGATGTTTTAATAAGGTTTAGTGGTTCTCGTTAAATCAGATTGAGAAGAGCTTCACTTCTATCCATAATCCTACGGCAGTAATAGCATTGTATTAGAAGCGGATCCCTAGATATCACATGGAAGACAGGCTTGATAGGTTCACGGCTATTCGTTATACATGATGGATTACCGCATTTAACAAGACCTATCAGGTTGTCAGGTATCTTAACCTTCATCTTCGATAGAACTTCGTAATCCCTTATTATATTTATCGTAGCGTTAGGCGCGATTAAAGCGATCTTATGTACTTCCTCCTCTAAAAGCTCTTTCCCCTCGATTTTAACTATATCTTTCAACCCAAGCTTATGGCTTGGCACATTCATCACTACGCTTATCGTCAATCCCTCCTTACCGGTTAAACCTAGAATCCTCAATACGTCTAAAGCATATCCTGCAGTTATATGATCTATAACAGTTCCATCTTTAATTTTCTGCACCCTCAACTCTTTCCTCTCGTTCAAGGTATCCACCTACTCAAAGTTCTAGATGATTTCGATAATCTAAACCGAGATTTTAGTCTTTCTACCGCTGTGAATAACAAAGGGAAAAAATATCTTTCGCTTATCTACAATATCACAGTATGCAGCGCTATGTATCTAAGAGAGCTACAGTAGGCAGAGCTTACATAGGGTTAAATTGTATAGTGCTAGGTGCAGATGTAATCGGTGATGATAGTTTTATAGATTCTCATACGATCCTAGGGTATCCTATGAGATCTAAGCTCGTAAAGCTTATCCAGGAGGGTAGGGTAAGCTATGAATCTCTAGATGAGGTTAGTAGTGGTTGCCACATAGGTCGCAGGTGTATAGTTAGGTCACACTCCGTAATATATGAAGGCGTTACTATGAGCGACGAAGTAGAGATAGGTCATGATACGCTTATAAGAGAATTTGTGAGTATAGGCTGCTCCACACGTATAGGCTCCCATACAGTTATAGATGGATATGTGGAGATAGGGGAGAAGGTTAGCATACAAACTGGATGCTACATTCCACCCGGTACCGTTATCGAGGACGGTGTATTCTTAGGACCATACGCTGTGGTTTTGAACGATAAATATCCTCCCAGTGGTAAGTTGATAGGCGCTAAGATACGTCGCGGCGCCATCATAGGTGCTGGAGCTATGATACTACCGGGGGTGGTTATAGGTGAGGGAGCAGTCGTAGCTGCGGGCTCACTGGTTACGAGAGATGTTGAACCGTACAATGTAGTTAAGGGTAGACCTGCCAGGCTATCTTATTCTAGAGAGGAGTATGAAGAGAGAAAGAAGAAGTATATCAATCAGATTTAGGGTTGAAGCTCTAGAAGAGTCTCTGTAGATGTCACGTTAGGTAGTTTATTGAGTTCAAGGACTATACGACATATATCTCCTAAAACGGGAGCTTCTACGAAAGCTATTAGATCATACCTGCCGAACGTGAAGAATGCTTTGGTAACGCCTTTAATCCTCCTCACAGATTCCAATGTACCTAAGACACCTTTCGGTTCGAGTTTAACAAGGATCACAGCTCTCATCGTAGATCACCATATTAAACCGACGGAAACGCTATGAGGGTCTCCGTAGATTTAACGCCTCTAGTTTGAGCTAGCTTAAGTACGTTTTCCTCTAGATTATTCAAATCTTCGGCTTCTAATTCTACTACGAAATCCCAACGTCCGAGTGTAGCTATAACTGATTTAACACCTTTAGCTTTACTAAGCTCTAGGTTTAACGTTTCGAAGAAGCCCGGTCTAGCCGTTATCAATACGATAGCCTTTATCAACCTCAACCCCTCATCACTTATTAATATCTTCTTGAATATAACAGTTTTACAGTGTTTAGCTATGGGGCTTCATGGATCGCTAGAACTAGAGGTATACGTGCATGCGACTGAGGATGAATCTAAGGTTATGAAAGCTGTCAGTAACATATTGCCTAAAGATCTGTATGAGAAGATAAGCTTTAATAAGGTGAAGGCAAGAGGTCATTATGGCAATCCGATAATTATCATGAAAGCAGAAGTTAAAGTAGAGGATCCAGAAGTTTTATCGAAATATATCCTCGGTAAGATGGAAAGTTATGATAGAGAGTATGTACGCAGAAGCTTGGAGAGATTCATAAATGATGTAGGTACAGTATACTTCAGGTTCGATAAGCAGGAGGCGTATCTAGGAAGGATTGTTTTGAGGAGTGATGATCCTATATGTGTAAGGTTAAAGTTCGCAATACCTTCGGGAAGAGAGTTGGATCGTGTCAGATATATCGGAGGGATACTATTTGAAGAGGTACGTTGATCTCCATGTTAAGCCTAGCGATGAGAAAACTATACATGATATACTCGAGACTGCCTTGAAGCTAGGTTATAGTACGGTAGGTTTAGCCGCCGGTGAGATCCCCCGCCGATCGATAGAAGAGTATAGCGGATTAAAGGTTTTGAAGAGAATCGATGCGGATGCGAAGCTAGATGGTCTACGTGAATATAGGATGAAGCTGTCTGAGAGGTGTGACCTCGTATCTGCTATCTGCCGAGATAGTAGTGATATAAGGAGAGCTTTGAAATTCGGCTTTAACCTATTATGCTTCAAAGGTTTGCCACAGACGCCGAGGATAACCGATTTCTCCCTTATAGGAGCTAGCGAGGCTTATCTTGAATTAGATGTATACGATCTATTATCGTTTGAGAGAGATGAAAGAGTAGCTATCTTCAGAGCTATCGCTAGGATTTTCAGGTACGCATCTAGGAAAAAGGTTAAACTTATAATAGCAAGCGGAGCGACCGATGCTTATAAACTCAGAGCGCCTTTAGATCTAGCCAGTATGGTGCTTCCAGCTGGTATAACTTGGGGTGAAGCTTTAACCGCCACGATACATAATCCTTTGCTCCTTCTATCTAGGGTTATAGGAAAAGGTCGAGGATATATCAGCGAAGGTGTTAGAACGGTCGGAAGGTGGTAGTTCATCCCTCTAAAAACTATTAGGAGAAGATATATATTGATAGAGATCGTCAAAAGTAATACGTTTATAGATGGTAAAAGAATGCTCCCGGTCTTAAGGGATAGCTTAGCCGAGCTCTACGGTGAGCATGGTTTAAGTCTAGCAGATATACATCCTATAGAGTATGGTGATAGCTACGTTATAGTTTCATGCGACCATAGGATGCTCCAGCAAGTAAGGTCGGCTGTAGCATATATAAGTAGGATAGATGGTGCCGAGGTTCTGTTACAGGTTTCGATCGTATCAGGTACTCTTAGGAGGCTTAGGGCGAAGATGGAGGGGCATAACGTTTATCTTTCGAGAAAATATCCCAATTAACCTTGGAGGTAGCGTAGTATGTTTACACCACCTGGGGCGTATGATAGGGTTATAACGATATTCTCACCTGAAGGCAGACTTCTCCAAGTAGAGTATGCTGTAGAAGCGGTTAGAAGAGGTGCTACGATAGTAGGTGTAGTATCTAAGGATGGTGTAGTTCTAGGAGCTGAAGAGAGGACTACATCTAGGTTGCAGGATCCGAGGTTTTCATGGAAGATCTATCAGATAGATGATCATATAGGCGTAGCTATAGTAGGGCTTGGCGCTGACGCGCGTATCCTTGTAGATCAAGCTAGGATATACGCTCAAACACATAGGCTAACCTACGGTGAGCCTATAGATGTAGAGGTTCTAGCTAGAAGAATCGCTGATATAAAGCAGGCTTATACACAGTATTCCGGTGCTAGGCCGTTCGGCGTCGCTATGGCTTTTGGAGGTGTAGATAGAGAGGGGCCAAGATTATTCGTAACGCTGCCAGGAGGAGATTATTGGGGTTATAAAGCTACGTCTATAGGCGCGAATAGTGAACCAGCATCAGAGATACTAGAGGCGGAATATAGGGATGATTTGACGTTAGATGAAGCGATAATATTATGCTTGAAAAGCTTCTCTAAAGCTTTAGAGGGGAAGGTTGGTGGACGGAATGTGAAGATAGCCGTCATACCTACATCCACTAGACAGTTTAGGAGGTTTACCGATGAGGAAGTCGATTTGTATGCGGCTAAACTTGGTTAGAACCTATACTTCTTTACTCGGATGATAGCTTCCTTAGCATATTCAGAGGAAATTGTTTAAATGTTAGCATAGTCTATCTTACCGTAAGAGGGATAAGGTTTTATGAAGGGTGGGAGTACGTTGGTCCGCATAAGAAAAGGCGGAGAAAGATACGAAATACTGGTATATAGCGAAGCTGCCTTGAAGTATAGGCTCGGGCTTGAGAAGGATATAACGAAGGTTCTAGCTTCCACCGATGTATTCATAGATTTTAGACAAGGGTTAAGAGCTTCTACAGATAAACTCAGAAAAGCGTTCGGAACCGATGATCCATATAGGATAGCGGATTTCATAGTTAAGCATGGAGATCTTCAGATACCGGCTGAGCTTAGGAGGAAGCTTATCGAAGAGAAACGTAAGCAGATAGTAGCTTTCATAACTAGAAATTGTATCGATACGCGTACCGGTCTACCGGTGCCAGCACTCAGGGTTGAACAAGCAATGGAGGAGGTAGGGGTTTCTATAGATCCGTTCGAAGATGCTGAGGTCCAAGCTAAACGCGTACTAGAAGCTATCAAGAGTATAGTACCTTTAAAGATAGAGACTATGCGTATCGCTGTTAAAATTCCATCTAGATATATCGGTAAAGCGTATAGCTTAGTCTCTAATATGGGTAGCATAGAGAAGGAAGAATGGCAGAAGGATGGATCATGGGTGGGTATCGTAACTATACCCGCAGGTTTCCATGGAGAATTCATAGATAGGTTGGGTAAAGCTACAGAAGGAGGGGTTCAGGTTAAAATATTGAAATGAGGGTGCGCTTATGGCTGCAGCCGAGGAGAGAAAAATAGTTTTACCAGGAGATTTGATAGCTGAAGGTGAAGGATACGAGGTTGGAGTTAACGTTTATCGAGATGATGGCAGGATATACTCGTATGTAGTGGGGCTTGCGAGCATAGTAGACGGTAAAGTTTCCGTGACGGCTCTTAAAGGCGTCTACGTACCTAAGCGTGGAGATGTAGTGATAGGCGTAGTTAGAGAGGTAAGTATTACACGGTGGCTTGTAGATATAAACTCCCCATATCAAGGTATACTTCCAGCTATAGATGTGTTCGGTAAGAGGTTTTCAGCCGATAAGGTTAATCTTCAGGATTATCTGAAGGTGGGCGACGCTATAATAGCTCGTGTCGCTAGTTTCGATAGAACTACGGATGCTATATTAACCATAGGAGGGAAAGGGCTTGGTAAAATCGGTAGAGGTAGACTCGAATATATAACGCCTACCAAGATACCTAGATTGATAGGGAAGAGGGGCTCCATGATAAATCTACTCAAGAAGGAGAGTGGATGTAATATAACGATAGGTAAGAATGGTGTAATACTTATAGAAGGTCCTAACGGAGAGTCGGAGGAGCTGGTAGCCGAGCTTATAAGGAAGGTGGATAGGGAAGCACACGTGCCCGGGTTAACCGATAGGGTAGCTGAGATCCTTAGATCCGCTATGAAGAGGGAGTAGAGTATGTCTGAGATCGTTAGGAGAGATGGGAGAAAAATCGATGAGCTGAGACCTATCACGATGAAGATCGGTATACTCGATAAAGCCGATGGATCGGCTTACATAGAGCAGGGGAATACCAAGGTTCTCGTAGCTGTATATGGACCCAGGGAGGTTCATCCTAGACATTTAGGTCTTCCAGAGACAGCTATAGTTAGGTGTAGGTATCACATGGCTCCATTCTCTACTAGAGAGCGGAAAAGCCCTATGCCTACGAGAAGGGAGGTAGAGTTATCTAAGATTATAAAGGAGGCGTTGGCAAACGCTATAATGCTTAATCTATATCCTAGGACTACCATAGATATCTTCGTAGAGGTATTGCAAGCTGACGGTGGGACGAGATGTGCAGGTATAACCGCAGCTTCTCTCGCTCTAGCAGATGCAGGTATACCTATGGTAGATCTGGTAACAGCTTGCGCTGTAGGTAAATGGAATGGTAAGATAATAGTAGATCTAACAGGAGAAGAAGACGAGGAATGCGAAGCAGATATGCCCGTAGCTTTAATGCCCAACCTAGAGAAGGTAACGCTTATACAGCTTAACGGTAGGTTAACTTCAGATGAATTCCTAGAAGCATTCAATCTAGCTGTCAAAGCTTGTAAACTTATAGGTGAGCTACAGAAAGCTACACTCA
This sequence comes from Candidatus Bathyarchaeota archaeon, assembly GCA_025058595.1. Lineage (GTDB taxonomy): Archaea > Thermoproteota > CALKCG01 > B24 > DRYS01 > DRYS01. Next base: position 62,401 of record JANXEK010000001.1, on the reverse strand, counting down.
GAAACTATTACGAGAAGATAAAGGAGGAGGTATATGAGCAGTAGGCTTATAGTTCCTGAGCTTACGAAGAGAAGAGTTAGGGAGCTTGCTAGTCAACGTAGGAGGATCGATAAAAGGGGGTTAACTGAATTTAGACCGGTAACTATCGAGAGGAGCGTTATACCTCAAGCTGATGGATCGGCTTTAGTCCATATAGGGCATACTAAAGCTATAGCGGGTGTTAAGATAGATTTAGGTCAACCATACCCAGATATGCCTAATGCAGGTGTACTAGCAGTTAACGTAGAGTTAATGCCTCTAGCTTCACCTACCTTCGAACCTGGACCGCCGGATGAGAGAGCCGTGGAAGTAGCGCGTATAGTGGATAGAACTATACGTGAAGGTAAGATGTTAGATCTGGAGGAGCTAGTTATAATGCCTGGTAGGGAGGTTTACCTGATATTCGTGGACGCTTACCTCGTCGATCATGATGGAAATATGATCGATGCATGCGTACTTGCAAGCATTGCAGCTCTCCTAGACGCGACTATGAGGGAAGCGATAGTATCAGAGGGTAAAGCTAAGCTGATTGACGAAAGAGAACCTCTACCTATAAGGCACTATCCGTTGACAGCTACAATATGCAGGATAAGTGATACACTTATAGTAGACCCTACGTTAGAGGAGGAAGAGACGGCTGAAGCTAGGATAACTATAGGGTTCGACGAGGAGGATAGGATATGTATGATGCAGCATAGTATAGGTACGCTTAGGTATGGGGAACTCTACCAAGCGATAAACATATCTAGGGAAGCTGTATCCCGTCTAAGGGAAGATCTACGTAAGGTGTTCCCAGATGCCAGGTAAGAAGCAGAAGACTCTAGGATGGCTTAAAGCCAGGTATGGGGCTACGGTTAGAGCGAGGTATACTGCCATATGGCTTCAAGCCCATAGCAAGCATAGATGCCCTAGATGCATGTTCAGAGGTTTAGAGAGAGTTTCGATCGGTATATGGCGTTGTAGGAAATGTGGCTTAACCGTAGCAGGAGGAGCATACCAGCCTACCACCAAGATTAAATGATAAAAACTGTAGTATGCTATGGATGGGAAAGCTAACGCCGATATAAAGATGAATCTAGGAAAAACCGAGATAAATAGCATAGTATACCTCTCTCTAAGACCGGAAGCTAGAAGCTTACCGTCTAGGAGGATTGAAAGTAAGATACGTTTGGATAGCGTAATTATGATAGAGATACGAGCATCAGATACGACTGCTCTAAGAGCTGTGGTAAATAGTTATATACGGCTGATAAGAGCCGCGAAAGCTGCTGTAGACCTAGTGGATCTTCATCCATACTAAACTTTTAAAGGTATACCCTCTACATTCTCCTATAGAGAGCCTCGGTAGCTCAGCTAGGTAGAGCGGCAGCCTCGTAAGCTGCGGGTCGCGGGTTCAAATCCCGCCCGAGGCTCTACCGAGCATCTATTCTAGACGGTTCAAAATTTCCTCGTAAACATTACTCGAGAGTTTTAAACAGCTCCTCCATTTAGCTCTTCTACAGGAAAGTTTATTAAACATGGTAACGGTTATCCCTCGAGGAGGCTTTTCATAATGGAGGGAAGAGGTGTAGGTTATAAGAGGGTTTTAGCGTTTGTACTCGCTCTAGTTATCGTAGCCTCGCTTTTAATAGCGATATACTTTACCTACATACCTATCGGGATACATGAAAGATGCATCATAGGTTTGATACGAATAGAGGGAGCGATACTCTACGATGAGGATGCTTATAGGTATCTAAGACTCATAGAATATGCGGCTATCAACTCTAGCGTGAAAGCAGTGGTTGTATATATCAACTCTCCCGGTGGATATGCCGATTTAATCGAATCCATATACCTAAACATATTGAGTTTGAAGGAGATTAAGCCTGTGATTTGCGTGGCTCAGCTTGCCTTATCTGGAGGATACTATATAGCGGCAGCCGCGGACTACATATACGTATACCCTACATCATATGTAGGCAATATCGGAGTTATAGGTGTAGGGCCATCGATACTAGTACCTTCGGAGGTAATCATAGAAACTGGACCATATAAGGCTGTAGGTTTCTCTAGACTACTATTCCCTTACAATATTACCGAGGCGTTGAATAATTTCCTAGACGCGGTAGAATCTGGGAGAAATGGGAAGCTAAAGTTGAAGCGTGATGAACTTAGTAGAGGGCTAATATACATTGGTCGTGAAGCCGTCAGGTTAGGGTTAGCTGATAGCTTTGGCTCCATCAGAGATGCTATAAGATTAGCTTCGGAAAAAGCAGGTGTCAAAGAGTATGAAGTTATAGATCTTAATACAGGTATCCGGTATGGCGAGCCTCTGAGCCTTCAAGGTATGTATAGCAATATTTGGAAGAATATCTCTTTCACCATGTTATCGGAGGTTCGTCCACCGCCAGCTCTCTACTATGTATATCTACCACCCCAGCTATACGTAGCTTTGGCTTCGCAGTATGGCACTGTTCGTTCGAATGTTACGGACTCCAGCGGTAGGGTTATAGTGGACCTCAGTCATGGAAATACAGCATCATGGATCGATCTAGATGTATTATCTGGGAAGCTTGTAGAGAGAGGCGTATCTACAGCGTTTATAAGAAGTTGGAAAGATATAGAAGGTAAAATCTATAATGCATCAGCTCTGATAGTTGCTACACCGACTATAGGCTATAACGATAGAGAGGTTAAAGTCATAAAGGATTATGTCGAGAAGGGTGGTATACTCCTACTATTCTTCGATCCATCAGCCGAGTATGTAGTCATACCCGATCTTGCATATCCGATGAATACTTTAGCATCTAAGTTTAACGTATACTTTGCAGGTGGATACCTGTATAATCAGATCGAGAATTTCGGTTTCTACAGGAATATCTACGCATACATAAGCGGAGAGACTGACAGTAACCCTCTAGTCATGAATGTAACGAAGATAGCGCTCTTCACAGCTACCCATATCTACTCTTCAGGTGAGATCCTAGCTTATACATCGAACGATACTTACTCGTCCATGGCTGAGAAACCTGGGAGATACGCTATAGCGGTATACCTTAGAAAGGGTAATGGAACAATTATAGCTTTCGGAGATCTGTCATTCCTACAGGAGCCATACTGTTACATCGCCGATAACCTTAAACTTATAGAGAATCTAGCCTTCATCATAGCTAATAACACTCCCCCAGCTCGAAGAATAGAGAAACCTATAGTTCAACCTGAAACTCCTAAGGTTAAAGAGATAGGTGAGCCTAAAATACCTGTAGGTACCGAGAAAGAGTACCTATGTATAGAAGATGGAGAGGAATACAAGGTTCTATGGGTTAAAGTTAGCGAAAGGGAAGTCTTAGTAATATACCCCTATGCAACCATACGTTACCATTATGATAAAGAAGGAAGACTTACCGGCTGGACTGCAGATAATGCTACATGTATATATCTAGAGCCAATACCCAAACCACCTTACCCACTAGTCATAGGTAAAGAATGGAGTTGGGCTTCGAAGTATAGCTTATCTGTATATGGTATAGAACATTCAGGTTTAGTAAAAGGCTACTTTAAAGTCGAGGATATAGAGAATATCAAAGTAGCTGGTACAGAGTACACTTCGGCTAGTATTCTATTCAAGATAAACGATACCATATACATTGAAGGTATATCATCGAGTAGTGTATCGGAAGGCTTTCAATGGATATGCAAGGAGGTTGGACATATAAAAGAGGAAAGTACCATCCTATATTACATAGATAATCTGTTGCAGACGACGATTAAAAGGATACTGATTCTCGAGGAAATCCGGTATGAGGGTAAAACTCTATCTAGCTCGAAGTACGATATAGGTATAGCTTGCATGCTAGTATAGCCACCGAAGATAAGAGTATTACGTGTAGTAGATGCGGGGCGTCGGTAGACATACTTGAAGCTAGCTTCTGCCCTATATGCGGTGCACCACTGCGAAAGGATAGGGAAGATATAACATGGAGTATAAGCGATGTATTCAAAGTTCTCCTATTATCCTTCCTACTATTCATACTGTCTATTATAGCGATAGCCACCCTTACCTATACTATACTGTTTGGCGTCGACTTATTCGGTTCATTCCTCACATCGTTTCCTCTCTTCTCTCTATTCCACGTTCTCCTATTATCGTTTACACTCTTCTACCTAAAGAGAAGAGGCGGTAGCCTCAAATCTATCGGGTTAAAGAAAATTGATAGAAAGACTGTAGCGATAGGTATAGTTTCAGGTTTAATTATCGTCATGGTAAATATCCTGATAGGCATGCTGCTCCAACCGATTATAGGTGCTAGCCCTATACAGGAGGAGGTGTATAGGCTTATATCTAGACCTGGTATGCGGGTATCTATGGCTATATTCTCGGTTATAGTGGCTCCATTCGTCGAAGAAGTGTATTTTAGAGGCTTCAGCTATCAGGCTTTCCGAAAATCCTGGGGGGTGAAGATGGCTGTACCGTTATGCTCGATGTTCTTCTCTATACTGCATATGGATCCGTGGAGTATACCGAATATGTTCATAGCCGGGGTTATACTGACCCTAATATATGAGAGAACTATGAATCTAAACGCTACGGTGATAGCTCATAGTATAAATAATCTCTCAGCAATACTCATCTACTTAACCTATACGTCTTAGCGTTATCGCTTTGGATGGACATATGGATGCACATAAACCGCATCCCGTACATAACTCTTGATCTACCGTCACCTCTCCATCCATGATCTTTATGGCTTCGTAGAAGCATGAACGTGAACACCGCATACAGCTAATACATTTACCACGATCGATACCTGATTTATACACAGATACCCTATCAAGTTCCTCGAAGCTAACGATGTTAGGTAGAGCTACACCAACCACATCGTTTACGCTAGAAAACCCTCTATCCGCAAGCCAGTTATCAAGAGCTTTCAACGTACGAGCTATAAATTGGAATCCATGCATTATGATTGCTGTACATATTTGAACAGACCTGCATCCAAGCATTAGGAAGCGAAGTATATCCTCGTATCCAGCAATACCCCCGGAGCCTACTACACATGCCCTAACACCAGATTTAACTATCCTATACACCCAGCTACAGCTTATCGGACTCATCCATGGACCCCCATATCCGCCTAAACCACCCCAAACTACAGGCCTCATAGAATCTATATCTACTACCAATCCTTGAAAACGGGCTGTAGCTACAACTATATCTGCACCAGCTTTATCGGCTGCTAAAGCTACAGCTAAAGGGTCTGCGCCATGCGGTGTAAGCTTAACGGCTATAGGTACTTCCACTGTACTCTTAACCGTAGAGACTATCTTTCCGACGATATAGGGATCCGATCCAGCTATCTTACCCATGAGAGAACCTTCTTCAGCTTCTACATGAGGGCAAGACAGGTTAAGCTCTATCATGGAGACTCCTGCATCTTCTACCGTCGATGAAAGCTTAACCCACTCATCCATACTCCTACCAGCTATACTAGCTACGACTATCGCATCATATCTTCTAGCATATTTCACGGCTATACTAAGATCCTCTACCGCTTCCTCTGGAGGTAGCTCTGACATAAGCTCCACAGAATAGAGTGAGTAGAAACCTGAATCCACGGATTCAGGGTGTACTACATAGAATCTAGGTCTAGGCTGGAGTCTATGTAGCTTGGCATAGGTTATAGTTTTCGATACAACAGCGGCAGCTCCATACTTTATACATTTAATCATAGCTTTAGAATTTATGGTAGGCGTCCCGGCGGCTACCATAAGCGGGTTCTTAAGTTTTACACCAGCTAGCTCCACAGATAGGTCCGGCATAATTCCTCATCCTAAGATCCATAGATTCCCTACGGTAGTAGATTGAGTTAAAGTATGCCTGCATCGGTCAATGCTTTACGTATAGCCTCCTTCTCGCCTTCAGGTATAGGCTTCAGAGGAGGCCTCACGTATGTATACCTTATTATTCCAAGCATAGCTAAGGCCTCTTTAAGTCTAGCTCTATATGCTCGAACAGGGGGGGCGAATATGACGTCTGCTAGAGGTTGTAGTCTAGAAGCTATCTCCATAGCCTCCTTATATCTACCGTTTTTCGTAAGCTCATACATCTCGATCAGTAGATCGGTACCTATGGTACCGAATCCTATAAGCGCTCCATCCGCGCCTAGAGCTAAGGATTCGTATATGAAGTTATCGTTACCTGTTAAGACTGATACCCGAGGGTTAAACTTCTTAACGATCCTAAGAGTTTCTAGGAATTTCCTAGCATCGAACGAAGCCTCCTTTACAGCTATCACACCTTCTAGCGATGTTACAAGTCGTAGGGTTTCTTGATCGAATATCACTCCGCCGAGATCTGGTTGAAGCTGAAATACCACTAACGGTATACCTGCCCCCTCGTAGATAGTCCTATAATACTCGTACACTACCTCTGAGGCGTATCCCCCAGCGAATACAGATGATGGAAATACTAGCAACGCATCTGCACCCGCATCTCTAGATCCACATGCCCATCCTACAGTTTGGGGTATATAACCGGGTTGAAGCCCAGCTATGATGGGAATCTTACCGCCGGTAACCTCCTTGACTATCCTTATAACCTGCAGCCTCTCCTCCGGTAGGAGATGAAAGCCTTCCCCAGTATCTACGTTTACAGCTAGCCCCCCTATCCTGAAGCTTGAAATCCACTTTACATAGTTCCTCAGAGAATCCTCATCTACACTATAATCCTCCAGCATCGGGCATACGATAGCAGGTATTATACCCTCCAACCTAGTGGGCTTCATACCTATAAAGTTAAAAATCATGTGATCTAGAGCTTATATATATTATCCCAACCCCCACGAAGTTACGATACATCGAACTCGAACAATTTACCTCCGACTATAGTCTTCGCTACTTTAACCCTGTATACTCCAGCCTTACCTTTGATAGATAGTACAGCTATGTCGGCTACACGGTTATCCGCTATCATACCTACAGAATCTAGGCCCTCAAGCCTAGCTTGATTGGTAGATGTAATCTTCGATGCTAGAGATAACGCCTCCTCGAAAGTTCTGGCAGATCTATCTATCATGAACCCGGAGAAATCTCTCGTAAATAAGTTTAACAGATTCTCGAAAGCTTTATCCATGGTGAGTAGGCTTCCGAATAACGTCCCTGGTGGGGGATACCTCCACCCACCATTTCTATCCATATAACGTTTAACGACTAGTACGCCCCCATCCTCGCTCCTACACCCGATAACCGAGAATGCCTCAAACTCTCCTTCAGGTACCTCCTCCTCTATAGGAAATACACCATCTGTTATAGCTATAACGTCGCCTGCTCTACCCTTCTGAATGCATCTCTCTATGATATCGGATACATACCTCATATCCACATGATATCCATCCACTATTATCTCGAGAGATAGCGGCAGTGTTAGAGCTCCCTCATACGTACCTCCCCCATCGAAAGGTTTGAAAGATTGCCCCATAGCGCCGTTCGTTATGTGCACGATATACTTTAACCCCTTCCTCCAAGCTTCTTGAAGCTGTTTAGCAGAGGCTTTAGAATGTCCGCAACCTACTATAAGCCCTTTAGAACTAGCATACTCTACGAGATCTGATCCGAAATCCACAGCTATATTTATCAGTTTAGCCGCTTTCGTCTCGAGTATATAATCTAGGGTTTCCACGGCATCTTCTTCCCAAGGTTCCACGATATACTCGCGAGGCTGAGCTCCACCACATTCGGCTCTTATAAACGTTCCTTCTATATGTGCTCCCTCTATTCTAGCTCCTTCCATACTATTCCTAATAGACGATACATAGGATCTAATATTGCGAAGATAGCTTAGAAGCTTGTCGCGGGGCATAGCGATCGTAGCTATCCTCGCCGAAGTTACACCATGTCTAACCAGAGCGGTAGCAACCTTCGATAGTCGATCTACGCTCGTATCGGAGAGCGATCCTATAAGATCGTGTATATGCTGATCTCTAAACCCAGGTACTATGAATAACCCGCTACAATCTACGGTTTCACCTACCCTAACGCCTTCACAAACTTTCGAGATCCTACCCCCCTCTATAGCTACATCGGCTCGGATTAAACCTCTAGGTGTTAGAACCAACCCACCGCGGAGAGTGAAAGAAGACATATCGCTTCGTCGGGATCTCTATATTCTTTTGATGGTTCAGCCTAGAAGTGAAAGTCTTGATAATAGGTTTTCGAGGAAACGTTTGGATTCGATTACATCTGAGTCTATATTTCCTCTATATCCCGCTCCACCTATATCGACCGCTATATAGCCTCTATACCCGTATTTCGCTAACGCCCTAACCACACCCTCCCAATCTACCGTACCCTTACCTGGAGGTAGATGTAGATTATCCCTACCATCGTTATCGGATGCATGTACATAGGATATCTTAGAGCCTAGCTTCTCGACCGATAACGGTAGTATCTCCTTCTGGGCATGTAGGTGGCCTGCATCTAGGACTGCGTAGAAGTTATCAGCACCTACGGCATCTAGGAGTCTAAGCATAGCGTCAGTATTGCTTATATTCTCTCCAACCCTCGGCTCTAGACATAGCTTCAGCCCGTATCCCTCAGCTATACGGCTACATCTCTTGAAACTCTCCACTATCCTAGCCCAAAGCTTAGGATAACTAAACCCTGGATCTACCTCAACCCTAAACTGTATACCGAAGCTTATAGCCTCTTTATACGGTACGGTACCGATGAATCTAAGCGGAGGCGTGAACGAATCTAACTGGATCATATCGCAATCTAGAAACCTAGTTATACCGCAGCTCTCTTCGAAATGCTTTAGCGCTCTACTCCATAAGCTATCATCTAAACTCACTATATCAGGGAATATAGCACATACATTGATAACTTTAAGGCCTAGATCGCCGCATAGCTTCTTAACCTCGCTTTTCCTCTCCCTAAACTCTAGCAACTGAGCTTCACGGACAACCTCGACCTCTACGGCGTTAAACCCTAGATTAGCCATCTCACGTAGAGAGGTTAAAGTCTTTTCGAACGATGGAGGATATCCATACTTCGTTATAGCATAGAGCCAAGCACAGCTAACCTTCAACCTAACCCCACCCCTCTACACTATCGCAGAATATCAGCATATAAATATTGATCCAGGTATTGTGCCCACCCCAGTAAATGTTTTATATAGATGTTTTCTCGTGAGAATATATTTGGGTGAGGAAACGGGAGAGTATATGGGGATATGTGTTAGAGCATGGATACTTGGCGTTGTAGCCGTAGCATTCTTTTATTTATTATATTCACTTCTTTCGTAGCCCTATTCACGACAGGAGGGACACTCTGGGGTTTAACCATTAATCCATGGGCTCAAGCGCAATCTGGAACGTTAACGTTCGTATTTTGGTGGCTTCTCATAATAGCTTCGTTAGCAGCGATACTGGCTAAGAATGGTGGATTGAATAAGCAGGAAGCAACGTTGATATTAACTATGGTTTGGGTTTCTTGGATAATCCCATCATATTATGGTGTATTATCCGTCCTTACTATGATGGGTACTGCTAGATAGTTCCCTGCTTTCCATCGTTAGAATCTAGAGTATCTTAGCCCTACCACTCCATACAGTTAGGATAATAATCTACTACTACCACCACCTAATGCTATACGTTTCTAGCTAGTATGTTTAGAAGGCAGTGGGTTAGATCTTGAAGCTCTACCCTTCGCGCAAGCTTCAGCTGCAGGTAGGCTTATAGACATGGCATATGGGAAGGTTGACGGAAGAAGCGAAGTATTCGAGAATGCATGGCTATGGTTGGGGTTATTGATAGGCTTCTTAGCGATCTATCCATATTGTGGTTGGACCATACCTGGGTTAGGGATAACGCAGCTGATGTTTCCAGCTCTCCAAGGAATAGATTTAACTCCATACGTATTCATACCTCAAGCTAACCTGAACTTTCACGTAGAAGCATTCTTCATAGGATTATTCTTCCTAATCCCGGTGAGAACTCTACTCGGCCTCATAATAGTAGATGCCATAGCTTTCAGGGTGATACCGCCCATCATATGCTACTTAGGTTTATGGGAGCCTCATGCCGCAGGAAGGGTGGACCGGCCCTCTTATGATAAGTTGGCAGACGACATGGGGTAAGTTAGGCTGGATTACGATAGGAGCTATGTTCGGGTTGATGTTCTTCCCGATATTCGTCATTTATAGGAGTGAATTCGTTAATGCTTTCAAGGCTATATTCGATAAAGCTCCTTTCCTATTACTATACCTAGCTACATGGTGGTATTCGAGTTTAGGATACTTGCCAGTAGCATGGGGTTTATTCTGGATTACAGTGAACGGGTTATATTGGATGGGAAGAGCGAGGATTGCTGGGGGTGCAGGGCTTATATTCGAGGATCTTTGGAATGATCAAAGGTTCGCACATTACTGGAACTCGACTATGGTGGGGTGGCTCCTTGCTGATACATCCTCACCATTCTTCATCGATGATCTTCAGAAGAGGTATCTCGTAGTAAAAGCCGATTATCCATGGTATATCTCTGTTATAAAAGCTGCTCCTATGAGCTCCATGAGAGAATCGTATAAGATAGGATCATTAGAAGGCGTACATTCGAAAAATATATGTTCACCGCGAGGCTTATCGCTTCGATCTTAAGTGTTATCCTATCTATGTTCGTAGTAACTCAAATGTGGCATAGCTTCGGAGCATTAAACCTCCCGACGTTTAACTGTATGGGTGCACCACACAACCATTATCAGAGGGGACCTGTATATAGAGCCGTAGCCGTCGTCGGAGATTACTGGAGGCAGGGTATAACAGTGAAACCTACCGCTAATCAGTGGATACTATTCTCGGTGGATTCATAATAGTATCGGTTGTTCATATCTTATCAGCTAGATACCCATGGTTCCTGATAAACGCGCCTGGAACAGCCTTAGGTTTAGGTATATTCCAGGCAGCGCTATGGTTCCCAGCTATAATAGCCTACATAGCTAAGATCGTCGTTATGAGGTTGGGAGGAGGAAGACTGTATGAGGATGTAGCTATGCCGTTTGCTGTAGGTATGGCTGCTTCATCGCACCATGGATGACCTAGATGTGCTCCGATTATTATTAGATTGGGAAAACTTCTAGCGATCCTATCTAGACAGATCGGACGCATGAACGCTGAAGATACCCTATACTCCTTATCTACCGGGTCTCTAGCTACTATACCTGTATGGAATAGGATGGGCATCCTATACTTCTCAGCTCTATCGTAGTATGGAAAGAATTCTTCATTATCGTAGGGCTTCAAAGGCTTTATAATCTTTAACCCTATAAATCCACGAGAGTATAGGTTATCTACGACTTCAGGATCGTCTACGCCAAGGTGTACGAACCCAAAACCCTTCAATAGATCTGGATACTCGCGGAAAGCATCCTCTATAAGCTTATTTTCGTCAACTCCTCTGAATCTACCTAGGCTTTGAAGCCAAACCATAGATATCTCCGCTTTCTCGCTCCCTTCTATGAGACGTTTTATCGGATCCCCGCCTCTAGGATAATGTACGTGTACATCTATCGCTCTCATAGCGTACCCGCCTATAAGAGGATAAGCGAAAGAATATAAATCCTTAGGGTATACGTCCTAAGCTATCTAGCTTTCCGATGATTCTCGTAGCGGCCTCTCTAAGTTCTCTAGCCCTATCTTCTGGTACCCCATCATACGTGAATACCCATGCCCCCCACTCAACACCTGCGGCATACTTAAGCCTATCCCTAGATAGATGTGGCGTATAGAATTCTACGTGGAGCCTATACTCTTCGTTCACACGTTTAACCGGTGCTTGATGGAATATCATCATATAAGCATACTCCGATCCGAAAAGCTCCTCGTAAACACCTGTAGCTACCCTTATAGCATCGGCTAGTAGAGACGCCGAATCTTTATCGAGCTCGTAGAGAAGCTTAACATCACTCGAAGGATATATATGCATCTCGTAAGGCCACATAGCGTAGAACGGTATTAAAAGTACGAAGCCATCGTTGATGTATACTGTACGTTTAGATTCTAGAAGCTCCATCCTAACGATATCTTCGAAGATGTTTCCTCCATAGATCTTCCTATACTCTATAGCCGATGCTATCTCTCTAGATATCCTCGGAGGGATGAACGGGAATGCATATATCTGGCTATGGGGATGAGTTAGCGAAACACCGATCGACACACCTTTATTCTTGAAAGGCATTACGTACTCTATAGCTGAGTTCGACGCTATTTTCCTCGTCCGTTCACCTAGTAAAAGTATATACTCAGCTACCTGTTCCAACGGTATATTCTGGAAATCCCCTTCATGCGACGGAGTTTCCACGATAACTTCACATACCCCTAAAGCCTCCCCCCTCGTAAACGGCTTCTCACCCTTATCTACCCCAGGAGGGGTGAGTGATAGAGCTGGATATCGATTCGGTAGAGCTAGGACGTTCCATTCACCCTGAGTCTCAGGTCCACCTGGACAAAAAGGACAAAAAGTAGAATGCCAAGGTCTCTCCTTCCTATGCCCAGCTACGATTATCCAGCAACCTAGTAGAGGGTTCCATCTCAACTCATGTCCAGACACAGCTTAAAGCCTCCTAATCGATACCCACCTTAACTAAATATTTAATCTATCTATATGTGGCGCCCTTAGTCCTCTCGTCGAATATTCATATCCCCAACCATAGATAAACTACCACCAGTAATGTAATCCCTCTTCAAGCCTCGATCCATCAGCTGATTTTAAGCTATGTGTTCCATCTTCGCGCCTTCACCTACTCTTGAAATCCAGACTGATGGACAACCTATATCTAGACATGCATCTCTTATCTTCTTAGCTTCATCGAAGCTTCTAGCTAAACCGAGTACGACTCCCCCAAGACCTGCACCCGATATCTTGGCACCTAGTGCACCTGCCTCGAGCATAGTAAACCATATCTCCTCAATTCTAGGTATGCTTACCTCATATAGATCCCTCAATAGTACATGCTGGAACGAGAGTATGCAGCCTAGTACGGAGATCGGATCGTCGAAATCAGGTTCACATATGGATGAGAGTTCATCCCCTACTATCGAACGGTACATCTCAGGTTGAACTATCATATCTTTGATAATCGATAGAGCATACATAGTCGATCTATGCATCCTTATGGTGAATATTATCCTATCGGCAAGCTTAGATGGAATAGATGAAAGGTATGGTTTTATCTCCTCCTCGGATAGATCCTCCCATCTAGGCTCATAGTATCTGAGACCGAGCTTTGAAGCTAATCCTACTGGAACCTTAACCTCGTCTATGAGTATTCTTAATGCTTCATCGATCTCCGCCTGTCTGATGGGATGAATGGAGGATATCCTACGTCTCACACCAGAATCTGCTAGAACTAGTATGAATCCCCTATCTGGAAGCTCCTCTACATCGTATGGAGGTCTCGTATTCAACTTCAATACGCCGCCATACGATGAGCCGTACTGGTCGAGTCTACCGCACGGTATACCCATAACGTCATGCTCAGCGGTATATGCGATCTCAGCTATATCCTTCCTAGAAAGCTGGAGATTGTAGAGCCCCTCTATAAGCTTAGCTATGGAAACCTCTAAAGCGGCGCTACTCGAAAGACCTGAACCTATAGGTACGTGGCTTAGTATGGCTATATGTAGTCCATGGATCCCGACGCCTCTATCCATGAAGACTTTAACTACAGCTCTCGCATAATCGCCAAACCATCCGTCTCCTTTAAGCTCTAACCTGTGTAGATATGCTTCATCTAGGCATTCTACGCCTTCATCGAATAGGTTAGCTGAGATAACCCGTAGCCTACCATCCGTAGATTTATAACCGGCTACGTAGCATCTAAGCTCGATAGCGATAGGTACAACCGGTAAACCCTTATAATCTTGATGAGTATTCAAGAAGTCAGCTCTACCTGGAGCTGAAGCTACCATAACCTTAGTATCTCTCGGTGGATCTAAAAATCCTATAAGCCTAGATGATATATCGTATAGAGACATATCTAGGTTTATCTATCCTAATAGTCTAGACTACTAGTTAGATATACGCTTCCAGATCGGGGGTATCCTTCTCCGGTATTCTGGACCTAATATCACCGGCTCTATACCCGCTATCTCGCATAGATATATCAACGGACGTATATGATCCCCTGCGACTGCTAGTATATGGTTTGATGGGAATATATCGATAAACTCCTCGAAGTTACAACGCAGTTTAGCATGAACGTGAGGCCATGTCGGATTAGTCTCCTCGTTTAAAGCCTTCCTCTCTTCAGATGGTAGCTCTACGGCTTCACCCAATGTTATCACCATATAGAGTTTATCATCCCATAGTCCTAAACGAGCAAACGTTAAAGGTCCTGGAGCCGCATCGAATTCGACAGATGCCCCTCCTGCTTTAAAATAGAATTCTAAAGCTGGATGGAGGGTTATCTTCTTGAAATTCTCCTTAGGATCGAAGCTCCTAGAGGCATACCAGCTTGAATGGTTTCCTGAGTTACAGAAATCCCATATATCCTTGTCTGGATGGTAGAGCCTCACATCCATGAATAATACCGGAAGGCCTCCGCTTATATACTTCAGTATCTGCATTGTTAACGCCGCTAGAGAATCTGCCTCTGTAGCGCATACCGTAGGCTCTTTAGATCCATTCCAATCGTATGGATCGTTCATAAGCATCTCAGCTACATCTGTTATACATACATGCTCCGATAGCTCCCTCTGACCCTTTATACCGCAGAAATCGAACCCCATTTCCTCGTTAATCATCTTCATAGCTAGATACAACCTAACCTGCCTCTCCAGGGTTTCCGGTGTAAGCATCCTCCCATCATACCTTATACGATCTCCTAAGAGTTCTCCAAGCCACCTCATCCCCTTTCTAACCTCATATTCGTCCACCTCCTCCATTTTATTGACTAACAGGAATTGATCTATATGATATAGGGTCACACCGAAAGTCTTCTGTATCGGGACTAGATGGAAGTATCCTGTCTCCATCCCCATCGAATGCCCCCCGTATAGCCCGTAAACTTCCCCTCTGAGATTCGTGTATGTTTGGGCGGCTCTAACCCAATCTATAACCTTAGATTGAACCTCAGGATCATCTATATCTCCGATTATACGGTGCGTCCTTATACCGGCTTGCCTCAACGCTCCATCCGTAGCTAGTAGACCTACGTTACCCGGATACTTTCCGCTATTATTAGATAGGCACAGTATGGGTTTATCCCTACCGATGGTATTTATGAAAGGCCATACGAGATATGGGAAATTCCATACATAGAAGCATAATATTATCTGTCTACAGCCTGCTCTAACAAGCTCTTCACCTATTTCGCGTGCAGTTCTGATGGATGTTATAGTCTTGGAACAGACTATAACCTCAGGTGCGGATCCATCTACATTCCTAGCTTTGTTACGTATTATCTCAGCCCATCTATGAACGACCTCCATACATTCCCTCTCGTTAACCCTATATACATGTTCTCTCTCATCGTTTATCAAGGCAATACCTATGGGAGATGTCTTCAAAGCTAGACACCATCATAGGATTCCAGTATAGGAGGCAAGAAAAATCTTCCGGTTTCACGAAGCAGGGTAACATAGATCCTATACCATAGCTACGTTATGTAGGCTATACCAGCTGTCAGCGATTATAGAAGCGTAGCGATAATCATCAACCTTAAATCTAGGCCTTAGTAAGCCTATACGTGTAGGTATACCGAGTTCTCGGTATACCTCGAAGAAGGCAGGATTATCATCTACTATTATCTTAACATCGTAGTTCTCGGTTATCTCCTCCAGAAGTATACGACGTATACTTAACGGATCCTCTAGATACCGATCCAAATCTGGAGCCATATAGAGTAGCGTCGGATCCACTGGGAACCCCATCGATCTAAGCTCATTCAGAGTTGCAGATTTCATGTTAACGGTTCTACCTGTGAGATATATCGTCTTATACCGTCGAGACCATAGGGATACTACCTCTACGGCGTAAGGTATAGGTCTATCCAGCTCTAGAAGCTTAAAACCTTCAGGTTCGTAGCATAGTAGTATAGACCAGAATTTTAAGTAGATAGATCGGTAGTTCGCGCCTCCATATCTTTTAGCTATACCGGTGGATCCATGAATCTCAAGCTCCTCTAAAGGTATATCCAATCCTAGCACTATGCGCCATGCAGCTTGTCTCCTAGTAGAGGTATCTACTATGGTTTCATCTATATCTAAGACGACAGCTTCTTCTAACCGCATGTAATGTATACCTCGGTATACGGCTATTTAGAACGTAAATCTAGGGTAAACTTCTTTTAAGCGTTACTTTCATCTATTAGTTGGTGGGAGTGAAGCTATATGGAGGCTACACTCATCGAAACACCTTTAGGAATAATACTGCTAGATGATGAGGGTAGGTTCATCGATGGTGAAAAATTTCAGGATATCGAGGAAGCTATAGATAGGCTTAAACGTATAGCTCGAGGTGAAGCCGT
Organism: Candidatus Bathyarchaeota archaeon; assembly: GCA_025058595.1. Lineage (GTDB taxonomy): Archaea > Thermoproteota > CALKCG01 > B24 > DRYS01 > DRYS01. The sequence goes on along the minus strand of JANXEK010000001.1, from coordinate 45,861 downwards.
AGATAGGCTTGAAAATCTTCTCGATAGGTGGAAGGGTAAGATAACTGTGTTGAAGGTCTTATCGGATGTTATAGCTTCTACGTTAAGAGAGAAATTCGATTTCAACGTGGTGGTAGAGAAGGCTAGCCTTGTATGGAGGATATACGCTAGGAGATCCGTCGAGATACTTAAAGAGGCTGGTTGGATCAAAGATTCTGAAGAGTATATGGATGTTAAGAGGCTGGTTGGATCGCTACTTGCAGAGAAATCGGTATCAGAAGCCTTAGCATCTAGAGATCTACTGATAATACAATGCGTATCCGCTATCGAAGATTTAGCAGAAATAGTGAACGTACTCTGGAGTAGGCTTAGAGAATGGTATGGAGTATACTTCCCAGAGCTTGAAAGGATGGTTGATGATGTCGAAGCCTACGCGAAGCTTGTATACATGATCGGAGATAGAGGAGAGTTCACCGAAGAGAAGCTATCCGAACTTAAAATCCCTAGATCTAAGGCTAGAGATATAGCGGAAGCTGCTAAGAGCTCTATAGGCGGGGAAATGGATGAGAAGGATTTAAAGCAGATAGCAGAGTTAGCATACAATATACTTCAACTTACAGCCTTTAGAGAGAAACTGGTAGACTATCTAGAGGATTGTATACGTAGGGAAGCCCCAAACCTGACAGGATTAGTCGGACCGGTTATCGGGGCTAAACTTATAGCTAAAGCTGGAGGCCTGGAGAAACTTGCGAAGATGCCTGCTAGTACGATACAGGTTCTAGGAGCTGAGAAAGCGTTATTTAGAGCTATCAGAAGCGGGGGGAAGCCTCCTAAACATGGGATAATATTCCAGCATACGCTGATTCATCAGGCTCCTAAAAGTATACGTGGTAAGATAGCGAGAACTCTGGCAGCTAAGCTAGCTATAGCTGCGAGGATAGATTACTATACAAAAGAAGATATAAGCGAAAAGCTTAGGGAAGAATTAGCTGAAAGGATAAAAGAAATCAGATCTATGTATATGGAGAAAAGCTAGAACATATCAAGCATATAGTACCAGGAAATATGGCTTCTGAAGCCATCTAGTTCCATACTATTATCCGCTAAAATACTTATCGGCTGGCAACCTGGAATCATACGGATAGCTAGGTATACTTAGCTGAGTGGTCGTACTACCTGGAAGGTTGAATCCTTGTAGTTCGGACGGTGATCTTCCAGAATATGAGTTCAGAAGATAATGTTTAAACGTAGAGCTATCTACAGTCTTTAGATGACGGGAGAGGTCATGGTGAGGATTGAGCCTTTTAAAGAGATAGAAGGTGTCTATAGAGTTCAAGGGTTGAAACCAGCTAGGATAGCTACACGTAATCTTACACCTGGGAGGCAAGTTTACGGTGAGAAGCTTATAACATACGAAAAGGTAGAGTATAGAGTTTGGGATCCGTATAGGAGTAAATTCTCAGCCGCTATATTGAAGGGAATTAACAAGCTGCCGATAGGTAGAGGGTTTCGTATTCTATACCTAGGTGCGGCAACAGGGACAACTTCGAGTCATGTATCGGATATAGTCGGTGATGAAGGTATAGTGTATTGCGTAGAATTCTCAGCTAGGGCTCTTAGAGAGCTTATAATCAACGTAGCTAGATACCGAAGGAATATGGTGCCGATATTGATGGATGCTCGTCTACCTGAAGGGTACCGTTTCATAGTAGATGAGGTTGACGGAATATACTGCGATATAGCTCAACCAGAACAGGCTAAGGTGTTAGCGGATAACGCTGAATTCTACCTTAAAGAAGGCGGGTTCATACTGTTAGCCGTTAAAGCTAGGAGTATAGATGTGAAGAAAGCTCCTAGAGAGATATACGATAGAGAGGTTAATGTTCTTAGAGAAAGAGGGTTTAAGATACGTAACATTGTAAATATAGAGCCATATCATAAAGATCATGTTATGGTGTACGCTACCTATAAACCTTGATACACCCCTACCTTGGATACCCTGTAGTGGAAATCGTAGAAGGAGGCGTTAGGTTAATCGTACCAGCGGAATCCTTGAAAAGTAGTGTACCTCCTAAAACCCCCGTATTCTACAACCCTATGATGGCGAGGAGCCGCGATATAGGAGTACTGTTCATCAAAACATACAGAGATCTACCGGTGGAAGGGTTAAACGTATGCGACGCGTTAGCAGGATCAGGTGTGAGAGGTTTTAGATACCTTATAGAGTCTTCAAGAGTCGGTCATCTAGTTTCGAACGATATAAATAGAGAAGCTGTGAAGCTCATCTCTATCAACGCCAGGATAAACGGTGTATCCGATAAAGTGACTATAGAGAATCGTGACGCGAATAGTTTGTTAGCAGATCATGCTTCTAGAGGAGAACGATTCCATATCGTAGATATAGACCCCTTCGGATCTCCAGCTGGGTATATACATAACGCCGTCATGGCTGTGCGTAGCAAAGGGATTCTAGCGGCTACTGCCACCGATACGGCGCCTACTTCAGGAGTCTACCCTAGAACTTGTCTCAGGAGATATGGAGCTATATCTCTAAAGACGGAGTTTTACCATGAGGTTGGGTTAAGGATACTGGTAGGATACATAGCGAGAGTAGGGTTAACGTATGATTTAGGGCTGGAGAATCTATTAGCTTATAGGGAGATGCATTATTTCAGATGCTATATGAAGGTAGAACCTGGCGTTCATAGAGCCGAGAAGACTCTGGATGATATAGGGTTTATATTGTATTGCAGGATGTGTATCTACAGGAGAGGTGTATCGTTGATAGATGTAACCGAATATAACGATCCTTCCCGAATCCTATGCCCCCTATGCGGTTCGATTTTAAGCTTTATAGGGCCTCTATGGATCGGTAGGTTAGCTGAACCGAGCTTATGTATGAGTATGATCGAAGAAGTTGAGCATACAAGTATAACTGATAGGGGTTACGCTAAGAAGCTTCTATCGTCTCTAGTGTGTGAAGCATCTATGCCTCCGACATACTATACAGTAGATCAGATAGCTTCAAAGCTTAAGGTGAAAACCCCGAGTATCGAGAAAGTTAAGGATATAATCGATGGAGAAGGCTACCGATTCTCTAGAACACATTTCGATCCTAAAGGCTTCAAAACAGATATGGATTCATCGCACCTAATAGAAGTGTTGAGGAGACGGTTACAGTAACTCGGCGAAGAATGAGCATCTAATACCCTATCATCACTCCATCCTCTGGTTAAGTACCCACTCCTCTAGAAGCCGACATTTCAGATGCGATGTATCTCCTCCGACGCCGCATAACGAATCTTTCTCGCATAGTATACATGGTGCATACTCTATGGATGTATAGCTTGATTCGTTATCGACGATTATAAGCTTATACGTCCATCTACTCGAATGTAGGATACGCTCTCTACGTATCAACCCTTTCCTCTCTAGATTCGAAACTATCCTAGCTCCTTCCTTACTAGATACCTCCAGCTTCCTACATAGATCGCTTTGAAGTATACCATCCTCTGAGCTTCTTATTATCTCTAACGCTCTCTCCTCGAGAGGCTCCCTATTCTTTCTAGCCATCTTCGCGTCTGATATCCTTATTACTCCTAGATCCTAGATAAGCGTTATCTACCTAAACCCAGTGATATCCTTCAGGTTTATCTAGATTCGAAAGTTCTAAAGGAAACGAAAAGTGAGGACCACCCCCTCCTAGGGGTTCGACCATGAATATTTCCATACCTTAGCCATTAATAACCACCTAAGAATCCATAGGTAACTCTCCCCTCAATGTGTATATCTATCATCACCAGGTATGCTATCCTAAGACGAGATGGTAGTCCGAGCCGTCGAAACAGGATACCACATAGGTTTCGATCGTAAAGGTATCGTCTCTCGAGTAATGTTTAAAGAGGTCGCTACTACCCATCTTACCTTTGATTGAAGCCTTGAGTGAACCGGTGGATACCGAGCTTGAAAGTATAAAGAAGCGTATGTTAGCTAAGCTTCAGAAGAAGATCGTATCGGATAGAGGTGAGCAGTCTGAGCAGAAGTTAGATCCGGAGAGGTATGTAGAGAGTAATCTCGAAGGTAAAGCCGTAGAAGTATTCGAATGTTTCAAACAGCAGTATCCAGGTAGAGTGTATAGAATCGTAGTCGAAGCGTTAGCTAAAGCTATGAAGAATGGAGCTATACCTACACCTCTAGATGCTACAACCCTATACAGCATCCTGTTGAATATAGGTCTAAGGGTGAGGCTTCCTAGCAGGATCTACGTAGCTAAGAAAGGTGAGGTGAAGGATTTCTCCGAATACCTTAGAGAGAAGCTGTCGGAGGAATAGTTAGGGTTTGAGTTGTATTCAAACATGGATAATGTTTAAATGAGTGTTCCGCAAATCTTTATACTATCAGCTAAGATTTACGGAGAAGTTTAGGTATGACCGCTGAAGAATCCTCAAAGGATATAGGTAGGGTGGTATTAGCCTTTTCAGGTGGGCTAGATACATCTGTAGCTGCGGTATGGCTTAGAGAAAGGTATGGTGTAGAGGTTATAACGGTAACGGTCGATGTAGGTCAAAACGAAGATTTTAAGGATATAGAAGCTAAAGCAGAGAAGCTCGGAGTAGTTAAGCATTACACGTTGGATTGTAAGAAGGAGTTCGTCGAAGGGTATGTATTCAGATCGGTTAAAGCGAACGGTTTGTATCAAGGTGAATATCCTCTTAGTAGCGCTTTATCGAGGCCGTTGATCGCATCTAAATGCGTCCATATAGCTTTAGAGGAGGGAGCAGATGCTATCGCTCATGGATGCACCGGTAAAGGTAACGATCAGCTGAGATTCGAGATTACGATAAAATCCCTGGCGCCTAATCTTAAAATCTTAGCTCCGGTAAGGGATTGGGGGTTCAATAGAAGCTGGGAGGTGGATTACGCGCTAAAACATGGTATACCTATAAAACCTAAGAGGGAGAAGTATAGCATAGATGTGAATCTATGGGGTAGATCGGTCGAATGCGGTCCGTTGGAGGATATATCATCTCATCCTCCTGAAGATGCGTTCGAGTGGACTATCCTCCCATGGAAAGCTCCAGATAAACCTGAAGAGGTTTCTATAAGGTTTGAGAATGGTATACCTGTAGCTTTAAACGGTGAGGTGATGGATGGAGTGAAGCTGATATCCTCGTTGAACAGTTTAGCAGGGTTACACGGTATCGGGCGTATCGATCATATAGAGGAGAGGACTGTAGGTATAAAGACCCGTGAGGTTTACGAAGCTCCGGCAGCTACATGCATACTTAAAGCGCATAAGGATTTGGAGAAGCTCGTATTGACGGGGCGTGAGTTAAAGTTCAAAGAGTATGTAGATGCTGAGTGGAGCAACCTAGTATATACAGGGTTATGGATGGAGCCCTTAAGGGAGGCTCTAGATGCGTTCATAGATGTGATCGAGGAGAGGGTTTGTGGTGAGATCACTCTCAGGATGTATAGGGGGTCTCTAACGATCTTATCGAGGAGATCGGAGTATAGCCTATACGATGAGGAACTTGCGAGATATAGCGGTAGTAGTACGTTCGATCAGAAGTGGGCTGAAGGATTCATAACTCTATGGGGTTTACCTACGATACTTTCTCGTAAGTTTCACCCGAAAAAGATATCTGGTAGATGCGTATATGGGGGTTGTTAGGTTATGCGGGTTAAATGTCCTGAATGCGATGGGGATATACCGATACCCGATGATGCGGTTCCAGGAGAGATAGTTCCATGTCCAGATTGCGGGTCGGAGTTTGAGGTATACCTAAAGGATGAGGGGGGCGTAGAACTTAAGCCTGTAGAGATAGAGGGCGAGGATTGGGGAGAATAGAAGCGGTGGAGGAAGCTTGCTTGAAGATCGTATTGAAGATAGGGGGAAGCTTGCTAGCTGAGGATGTCGAAGAGACTGAGTTGGCTTCAGATATAGAGAAGATAGCTTCCAGTCATAGCTTAGTTATAGTTCATGGAGGAGGGAGGGATGTTACACGTGTATGCGAACGTATGGGGAAGAAACCTATCTTCGTAACGTCGCCTGAAGGATTTAGGAGCAGGTATACGGATCTCGAGACTCTAGAGATATACATCATGGTTATGGCCGGTAAGGTTAACAAAGAACTCGTAGCATATCTAAAAAGGAGGGGGCTGAACGCTATAGGGCTTTCAGGCGTTGATGGAGGGATACTGAAAGCGGAGAGGAAGAAGAAGCTAGTGATAATCGATGAGAGGGGGCGTAAGAGGGTTATAGAAGGAGGATATACCGGGAGGATAGTCTCCGTGAATGCTAAGCTTCTAGATGATCTATTAGAGCTAGGCTATCTACCTGTAGTTGCTCCTATAGCTCTAGGAACGGAAGGCGAGATGCTTAACGTAGATGGAGATAGAGCTGCGGCATATATAGCTGGAGCTATGAAAGCAGATATCCTTATACTTACGACAGATGTAGATGCGCTATACGTTAAAGGTAAACCTGTTCCTAGGTTAAACCTAGATGAAGCAAAGAAGGTTCTCAAGGATATAGGTCCAGGCATGATAACCAAGATCTATGCCTCCACAGAAGCTTTAGCTATGGGTGTTAAGAAGGTACATATATGTTCGGGTAGGGGTGAATCCCCGCTCGTTAAAGCTCTAGAAGGTATAGCGGGAACCGTAATAGAGAGATGAACCGTTAGGTTAGAGAGATGCGTGATTTATGTGCGTCTATACTCGTAGAGAAGCTATAGATACCCTCTCTCGTATGCTCGAAATATACTCACCTACAGGCTCTGAAGGTGAGTTAGCGGATTTCATCTATAGACTACTATCGGATCATGGGTTAAACGCTAGGATAGACTCCGTAGGTAATGTTACAGCTAGCATAGGATGCGGCGATCCCAAGATACTACTATGCGGACATATGGATACTATACCTGGCTATATACCTGTCAGGGTTAGAGGTATGCGTATGTACGGTAGGGGGGCTGTAGACGCTAAAGGTCCTCTAGCATCTATGGTATCGGCTTCCATAGTAGCATCCTACTGTAAACCCAAGGGTACGATCATACTTGCATGCGTAGTGGATGAGGAAGGAGGGAGTAGAGGTATATCGAAGCTTATAGATGATGGTGTTAAAGCAGATTACGCAGTCTTCGGTGAACCTAGCGGAACCTCTAATATCACCGTAGGCTATAAAGGTAGTATGCATGTGAAGATGACGGTTAAAGGTATAGGTGGACATGCGTCGGCGCCATGGCTATTCGACAATCCTTTAGAAGCTATCTTCGAAGCTTATAGATGTATAAAGGAGAGGGTCGAAAGCCTCGCACAATCTGACGACAGGTTCTATAAGTATAGCGTAGCGTTAACGATGGTTGAAGGCGGTGTAGCCGCTAACGTTATACCCTCAGAAGCTGAAAGCTACCTAGATATAAGGCTTCCCCCAGGATCCGATTCTGCATCTATCTACGAGATCGTGAAGCAGGAAGCTCTGAAGACTATTGGCAAGTATAGAAGGATCAAGTTGAGTATGGAACTCTTCGACTCTACACCTCCCTATGAGGAGAGGCATGAGTCGCAGTTGGTGAAAGTCTTTCAAGATGCTATAAAATCAGAGCTGAATACAGAGCCTGGGCTCCTTAAGAAAAGTGGAACGAGCGATATGAATATCTATTCTGCTAAGACTAACGTCTCCTCGATAGCATACGGACCTGGGGATCCCAGGCTATCGCATAGAAATGTCGAATGGATCGAGATAGAAGACTATCTACATTCTGTAAGGATACTGCTTAAAGCCTTATCGAACCTCATAGGTCTAGATCTAAACGAAGCTTACAGAATGTTCGTATAGAGGCTCTCCATCTTTACCTATCAGATAAGATCCGGTTGTTTCATCCATAGATTAGATTGATTCCAATATATGGGATCTAGCTATCCCTGAAACTACGTCTAGATAACTCCTCCTCTATCGACCTAACTACGAGTTCTGGTTGGATAGGTAGGCCTATAAGTGTAGTCCTCCCTCTATAGCCTACAGTGGATGGCTTAACCTCTAGTAACCCAGCCATAGATAACGTCTTCATGTAGCTCCAGAATTGCGTATGCCTCTTAGGTTCCATACCGTATTCTTCGCATACTACTCTGTAAGCTTCCTCAACCCTCCCGGTCGGAAAGTATGCTTCTTCAGGTGAGAATTGGGATATACGCGCTACGGCTAATAGGAGGAGTAGCTCGTGATCTGACAGATTCCTAAGATTATCTCTGATCGGTATCATACTATATATTACGGATTGTTGAACTGCACGTATATGGATCGGTAGAACTATCTTAGAACCTATACTATCAGCATACCTCCCTGCTTTAAGTAGAAGTTCGACAGCCCATCGTATATTACCCGATGATGCGCATATATCCGTCACGAGTTTTAAAGCCTCATCGGATATAGCATCCCCTTTAAACGCTAGCTCCGCCCTGTATTTTACGATATCGTAGATTTCGTTCTTAGTATAATTGTGTAGATCTAGTACGTAGCCTTGAAGGGTTTCCAGTATCGGTGTACTTAAGCTATGTAAAGCCTTCGGATCCCTTACTATGAGGATCGTATGAACCCTCTGCTTCGATCCCATTTGCATCTCGTACAACCTCGAAAGACTCGTTAGGAGTTTCAAGCCTCTGGATGATATCAACGCTTCAACCTCATCTAACGCTAGAAGAAGGTAGCAATCCCTTTCCTCCAACGCCTTCAGTATGAACGATAAGATCTCTTCAGGTGAGAATCCTCTTGATGGTAAGTTAAGCGCGATCTTCGATGATACTTCTGTAAGGATCAGATGGGGGCTTCCCCTAAATTCTTGAGCGTTAACGTATATCGAGTATAGCTTGATACCTTTATCTCTACATATCTTTTCGATATCATCGCAAAATCTACGTGCTAAAACAGTTTTACCTACACCAGTCGAACCTACGATGGTAGCTTTAGAAGTCATGCTTCCAGGTTCATCGTATATCGAGCGAAACACCCTAGCTAAAATCCTGTATTCAGATTCTCTATGAGGAAGACGTGGAGGTATATACGATAGATCTAACGTACGTTCATCCTTAAATACGCTTCTTATCCTAAGCCCCTCTCTAAGTATATCTTCACTCATAGATTCTCGTATGGCTTATACCGTATCAAAACTATTAAGCGTAATAGAGCTAGATCGATACAAAGCCTACAAGCATAGGTAAACCGCTTTTAAGCTTAAAGACTAAACGATAAGGTTTATGTACCATATCTACTATCCTCTTCAACGAATATAATATGGGAGGTAGCGTAATAGCGGTTACGACCCAATGGATTCCAGGATATGAGGTGGAGGAGATTCTAGGTCTTGTATGGGGTTTAAGTGTGAGAACTAGAGGTATGCTGGGAAGGCTTATCTCAGGTATAGAAGCGATGGTGGGAGGTAGAGGTTCGGCGTACCTAGAGGAGCTTGATAAAGCTCGTAGGGAAGCTTTAGAGGATCTTAAAAGGAAGGCTGAAGATATGGGTGCTAACGCTATACTATCGGTAGATTTCGAGACTACAGAGATACTGGAAGGATTTATCGTCGTGACGGCGTACGGGACGGCTGTAAAAGTTAGAAGGACGCGATCTAGCTCTACGTAGCGATACTGTTAAGGTATCTAACCTTTTCGATGAGCGTCGAGAGCCTCCCTTCATCCAGACGGCTTCTAACCCAATTCCTTACGTTACACGCAGCCCTCCTCACACCTACTACATCGAAACCTAGCCTATACGCCGTATCGATATCATCCAACGTTAAACCTCCAGCTAAAGCTTTGATCAGACCGTTGGATGAAGCTTTATCTACGAGCATGCTGAGATAACCCAGATCTAGGTGGTCGAATACATTACTTTCACCTTTAGATTTCACATCTATCATCACGCCATCCGCTCCCACCTTAACCGCAAGCTCGACGATCTTCATAGGCTCTATCGATCCTATCCTATAATAATCTGCATAGCCTACCAAGACTACTTTAACATCTGGTGAAACCTCCTTCACAGCCATACATACCTCACGTGCAAGCTTCAACCCATCTCTAACCCTCGATACACCGTATAAACCTGCTTTAACATAATCTACGCCCAGCGTAGCAGCGCCGCGAGCGGCTAGAGAAGCCATACCGGGTAAGTTTGGTAGATCCCCTATAGTAGCGCTAACCTCTATACCTCTAGGGATCATCATCTTAATATCCCTTATCACCCTAGGTGGGCTTGCACCTAGAGCCCCCTCTCTAGGATTCTTAACATCTACTATATCGACGCCGAGCTTCGAAGCGATCCTAGCCTCCCGCCGATCTACCACGCTTACGAGGAGCTTCAACCACTCCCACCCCAACTTTCCCCTTCAGAAACTCTATCTCAGAACTTGTTAGATCATAGTTTCTTAGAAGTTTGACGCCGTAATCCGGGTTATTCATAAGCATGAACAGTATGTATGGGATTACATCGGATATAACTGTCCTCTTAGATGTTAAGCATCTAGAAGCTATCTTGGAAGCTATAGAATCCATCACCCCCCTCTCCTCCTTAATAGATGAGAGGAATTTTATCCTTTCTGGGAAGTGGAATGGCGTCCATCTAGGTTTAGTAGCTTCTCTAGCTACGGCTACTCCTCCGCTCATGATTTCGGTCGCGAAAGCTAGTAGATCCCATCTCTGAAATAGTTTAACCCTCGATCTGATCAGATCTGCCTTAGCTAGATTCTCCATAGCTACAGCTAGATCTTTAGGATCTGTAAGCTGTGAAGGTAGATTCTCGTATATCCACTCGAACATCATATCTGGATCTATATCTATGAGGGAGAGGGCGCGTCTAGCGGTTGAGATAGTCTTAGCGTTGAATATAATCGATAGTACATCGAATATCGGCTCGATACGATTTCTATATGGAAGCCATCCTACATCTTCTATAGTTATCTTCATCCTACCCTGTGCTACGATTTGCAGATCGTTTATAGCCGATCTCAAATCCCCCTCAGACCTCTTAGCTATGAATTCTAGAGCCTCCCTATCCGCCTCTATACCCTCCTTTAGACAGATATCTCTAAGCTTCTTAACAACCTCCCATTGTTTAAGCCTCTTAAACTCTATCATGAGACATACGGATCTTAAAGGCGTGAGTTTAGGATCCCATGCATCGTTAGCCGTTAAGACTATCGGTTGGCGAGTCCTCTCTAAAACCTCTACTATCGCCTTTAAACCACCTCTATCTTCTTCGCTCATACCATCTACCTCATCCAGCAGTATTATACGTCTAGTCGCAGAACCCGTTAAGGTGCCTTGAGATGCCGCTATACCTACGATACGTTTTATGATAGTTTCGCTTCTCTGATCGCTTGCGTTCAGTTCGACCAGATCATAGCCGTATGTTTTCGCTACAGCTTCTACGAGGCTAGTCTTACCTACCCCAGCCGGGCCATACAGGAGGGCTGCCTTACGTATCGGCTCACCTTTCACCCAGCTTTCTATCCATTCGATAAACTTCTTCTTAGAGTCATCGTTACCTACAACCTCCTCCACCCTCTTCGGACGATACTTTACTATCCAAGGTATACTCAACCCAAACCCCTACCGACTAACGCCAGTCTTGCTAAGAATGCTGAAATCTGAACCTCCTCATCGGCTCCTTGAGCTACCCTGAAATCTATCTCACCTAGATAGTTTATCAACTCGATCTTCTGCTTCTCGCTCACATCTAACTCGAATATCCTGGAATGCATCCTCTTAATTATATCGCTGCCGGCGTAACCCCTCTGATATAGAAGCATCCTTAGAGAGGATCTACTCTTAGAGAAGTCACCTTTAAGTGCGTAGTCCATCATCTCCGCAACCTCTTTCGGATGAACCCATCCTACTACGTCGTAAACCACATCTGCGATTATAGGTTTACCTAGGGAAGCTGCAGCTTGAAGCGTATTAACGGCTTTCCTAAGATCACCCTCAGCTACTTCGTATATAGCTCGTGCTCCATCCTCGGTGAGCTTCACACCTTCAGCATCGCATATACGTTTAAGGTATATGTAGGTGTCTTCTGGTGGTAACGGTGTAAACCTGAATATAGCTGTTCTAGACTGTATGGGTTCTATTATCCTGTTACTATAATTACAGCTGAGTATGAAGCGGCAGGTATCCGTATACTTCTCCATAGTTCTCCTCAAAGCTTGCTGAGCATCGGCTGTAAGATTATCTGCTTCATCCAATACGAGTATCTTGAAAGGTACGTCTGTAAGCGTAGCGGACCTAGCGAAATTCTTAACGGTAGTCCTTATGACATCTATACCGCGCTCATCTGAAGCGTTAAGCTCGAGAAAGCTTTCACGGTAGTCTTCGCCGAAGAGATCGTGTGCCAAGCAATGAGCAGCGGTGGTTTTACCGGTACCAGGCGGACCTGCGAAGAGACAGTGAGGCATAGTTTTCGTCTCTACAAACTTTCTAAGTCTCTCGACTATCTCTTTCTGATCGACTATCTCATCGAGTGTTTTGGGTCGATACTTCTCAACCCAAAGCTCGAATTCTCTGGTAGATAAGCTCATAACCCGATAGACAGATGAACGTTTAGGATGATATAAACTGTTAACCACCATACACTAAGTAAAATAGCCTAATAGTCGTGTCAGGTTTATCCATAGCTAGGTTTAACCAGGGACTACGTCGCAAAGCTTAGAAACGCTTCAAGAACGGTAAGTAGAAGAGCCTCCTCTTATGAAGGATGAAGATAGCTGTTAACGATACAGTAGCTATGGCCGTAGCTATCGCGATCGTAGATGGAAATCTGTATTCAGATACCGTTATCCTGATTTTCTCTGTCTCATAGGTTAATCCTTGAGATGAGTAGCGAACCCACAGATCCATAACCCCGGCTTTAACAGGTTTGAAGCTATAAGTGAAGGCCCCATCATCTGCAACCGGGATTTCAGCTATAGGCTCTCCATCTACGATCAAAGTGACTTTTTCCCCTTTCAACCCTACTCCACGAATATAGAGCATCCCCATTACCTTAACTTCATCATCGATAGCTACCTCACCTCGATCTACATCCATTCTAAACTCTGGTTCACCCCATACTATCTCCAGATATCTCATACTAGGCGGATAGGATAAGTAGATCCAATACTCACCTGGACACTTAGATACTATAGGCTTCATATACATGCTGTTATTCGATATACATGCAACGATACCGTCTAGCAAGTTATCAGGTATGGATATGTTGAACGCTTCGTTACATCCCATACTGCTTCGTACCGTCAGCTTTAGAGAACTAGATAGTAGTATAGGGTCTGCTATCAGGGTGGAGTTCGTATAGATCTTCAAGACGTATAGCTTACCGTCAAATTGGTATCGGTATTCGTAATATGTTAGATCCGATATACCGACTAAATTTCTAACACGATGTAGCTCCACCTTATCTATGGATTCTATATTATCAAATACCCATACGATCCTATGCCTCCCCTCTATCTTCATAGGTTTACCTATACCTTCAGGTATATTTGGCATCGATAACTCAACGACCGTCGTAGTGTTCGAAGAGCCTTCCAGAGATAGCGTGAATCCGCTCATAGGTATCCTACGGGAAAGATATGAAAGCATCCTTAGCAGATTATACGCATCTACATCTATAAGCTTCACACCAGAAACGTATATATTCAAGCTACCGTTTTCTAACTTGAGACTCGTATCTAAGTCTCTAACAGATATCTTCGTAGGATACTTCAGGATCTCCGCTAGGATGTGGTAACCCTGTATATCCTCGATCGAATCAGATACAGCCCATAGGATTTCTGTGATATGTCTATCCACATCTCCAGATACTTCGAAGATACCTGAAACGTCTATCAAGCCATCCCCCCCTCTATAATGGATTACTCCTCTCCTCATCCATGCACACCTTAATTCAGATGCTCTATCTATCGCATCGAAGCATAACCTCGAAATAATACCCCAGACCGGAAGTTTGTAAGTCTCTAAGATATCGCCTAGTAGAGGAAATTCTCTACCCGATTCGAGGAGCCTCCTAAACCCTGTTAGGCTACCTGAGAATCTGGATGAGAAGTGGAGAATACATCTATCGGCTTCTATGTTGTAACGTTCGAATCGTAGTTTCAGCGATAGCTCCCCTCTCGAAGATACGCTTATGAGAGCTTCGTAAAGGTTTGCTACGGCCGGTAAGATTCTTATGAACCCTTCCACCATAGTTTGGTTGAATCCGATCGAGGTATAGCTTAACGATACAGTTATGTTGGATAGGTTTTCGAAGAAACGCGTAACCTTTACATATCTACCTATACTCGTGGATGTGATGTTAACCCTGTTAATCCTTGATATGGATATATCGAATGAAAATCTAACCTCATCTCTACCCCCCTCGAATATCCAGTTTGAGTTGAACGAATAGTTTGCAGTATCTTCATAGGTCTTGGAGGATAGGAGCGAAGCGTTGAGTATATACCTATAGTAATCCTCCTTGGCCTCTGATCTGATCCTAAGTCTTAAACCACTTAACCCCTCTACCTCTAACCGGATACCCTCAGCTCTAAGTCTAACACCTATCGTCTCATCTGGATAGAATCTAAGCGTTAAATTCCCTACTGTATGCTCTAAGCTACTAGGTATATAATGGTAGGGTGATCCAGATATATGCGGGTAGCTAGCATACAATAGGATTAGTAGTACGACTAGCAGTCTAGGTATATTCATGGTAAGTTCTTGTAATCCTATACATTGCGCAGATCTTAAGCTTGTAGAACTACATCGATATTAGAAAATTCTCCTAGAATCGGAGCCGGATATCGTGAAAGGTATAAATTCTAGATGGAAGACTATCCTCTCAGTATACGTCTACATGGCTGAAGAATATCCGTCTAGACTCTAATATCCTACTCGATCCTATTATCTCGAATTTTCCGGTTAACCTTATATCTTCAGAGGAGCTGCCCACCATCACCGTGTATACCCCAGGCTCTACGGTTAACTTCATACGGCGATCGTAGAATGCAAGCTGTTCAGCCCAAAGTTTGAATCTAACGGTTTTAGTCTCGCTTACCTCTATCGGAATCCGCTTGAAGCCTTTAAGCTCTTTGATAGGTCTAGCTACAGAGGAAACCTCTTTATGTACGTACAACTGTACTACTTCATCACCTGAACGAGTACCTATATTCCCCACTTTGAACTTCACCTCTACATATCCGTTAGGTTGGATCCTTGATGGCGAAACCTCTAAGTCTCTGTAATCGAAATTAGTGTAGCTTAGACCATAGCCAAATGGGTAAAGAGGTTTAGCATCCATAGATACATAGCCTCTGAACGATGAAGGCCTCCTAGAATAGTAGACAGGTATCTGACCTGTCTCCCTCGGTATGGATATCGGAAGTCTACCGGCAGGATTATAGTGTCCGAAGATTACATCTGCTATAGCGTTTCCCCCCTCCTCTCCTGGGAACCATGCTTCGATTACAGCTTGACACTTATCGACTATACGATCGAGTATGAGAGGTCTACCGTTAACCAGGACTAACACTAAGGGTTTACCTGTATGATGTAGAGCCTCTACGAACTCCTCCTGTACACCTGGAAGCTTGAGGCTTACTCTATCGTTTCCCTCACCTGATAAACCTGAACCGAAGAGTCCTGAAACCTCGCCTAGAACCGCTACCACTATATCAGATTTCTCAGCTAAAGTTACCGCTTCATCGAATCCATCTTTAGATTCACCCGATATATCGCATCCCATAGCATAACCTATATCGCATGAAGATGGAGCCCTATTCCTCAACCCTTCGAGTACGCTTACTATCCGTACAGCATCGGTTGCCATACGTGTATGCACGGTGTAACTGTAATCTCCTAGAAGGCATCTGGTTGAAGCTGCGTTCGGACCCACTACGGCTATAGATTTAACCGAGCTAGGTATCGGTAATATACCGTCGTTTTTAAGCAGAATTATAGATTCTCTAGCTGCTTGAAGAGCTAGCATCCTATCCTCCTCCGTATCGAATAGAGATGGAGCCTTCTCCACGTCTACATACGGATCCTCGAAGAGTCCTAGAAGGATTTTTGCCCTTAGAATCCTAGAAACCGCTGTATCTATCAACTCCTCGGATATGAAACCTTCACGTACAGCCTGTAATAACGGTTCTCCGTAGCATAATCTATCTGGGAGCTCTACATCTATCCCAGCTTCTAACGCTTGGATAGCAGCATCCATCTCATCTAAAGCTATCAGATGGAACGTTTTAAGCATCCTTATAGCTCCGTAATCTGATACAACATACCCCTGGAATCCCCATTCACCTCTAAGTACGTTTGTAAGTAATTCTCGTGAAGCTGCACATGGTACACCATCTATATCGTGGTATGCGTTCATGAGGGATAATGCCCCAGCCTCCTTAACGGCAGCCTCAAACGGAAACATGAAGATCTCCCGTAACTCTCTAGGAGAGACGTGTACCGGAGCACAGTTTCTCCCCCCCTCAGGTATCCCATGAGCTACGAAGTGTTTAGGTGTAGCTACGACCCCGTATCTGAGATCAGAATTCTGTAGTCCGCGTATGTAGGCTACCCCCATACATGCGACTAGATATGGGTCCTCGCCGTAGGTTTCCTCCGTCCTACCCCATCTAGGATCCCTAGCTATATCCAGTACAGGAGCTAAACCTTGATGAGCTCCTACAGCCCTCATCTGAATACGTATAACTCCGGCTACCCCCTCTACGAGTTGAGGATTCCAGGTACTAGCAAGGTTTATAGCTTGCGGGAAGCTTGTAGCGTTAACAGCCATAAACCCTGCAAGGCATTCTTCATGCACTATAGCCGGTATACCGAGCCTAGTCTCCTCTCTGAGAAACTTCTGTATAGCATTCGCTACTTCAGCAGCCTCCCTAGGTGTTAAACCTATCCTACTACCTGAAACCCTAGTTATCTGCCCGATACCATGCCCGATCAACTCCCTAGCCTTATCTACAGAGAATCTTCTCCCATCGAGTAGTTTAGAGATCTCTATCGACGATAGCTGGGCAACCTTCTCCTCCAACGTCATCCTGGATAGTAGATCTCTAACTCTAAGTTCGACTGGTAGATTTGAATCTAGATATAAAGGTCTGGACGAAGGTTGAGAAGACATACGTTAACTATGATTCGTCGATGCAAAGTATATAAAGCTTCAAATCGCTATATAACGATAACTTAGAGGTTCGATAGGATGGATTGTATAGAGGAATCCGTAGAGATTTATGGTCGAAGGTATACGATGATCCATCTCAAACTTGAGAATTTCATCGTAGTCGTATTCAGCGAAGGTGATCCTAAGCTTGGAACTATAGCCATAGCTACCGATATAGGGCTATCATCCGTGATTCTCGGAGGTAGAAGCGTTATGCTCGCAAAATCTATGGCATCCCACCTAGCTTACAAGTTTAAGATACCTGTATTACTCTCGGTGAACATATCTGGAGATGTAAGCGATCTACAAGTTTTCGACGCATTCTTGAAGCTTCTCGATAGGGTTAGTATGAGATAAGCTCGGAGAGTGTAGGGCTTCCTAAAACTTTTCTCGACGCTTCATATACTCGATCCCTAAACTCTCTATACGTATACACCCTGACTATATTCATGAAGGATTTAAACAATGAAACTAGTTGTGAAGCTTCAGCTAGTTTATACCTGTTTATAGTTCCATCCAATCCTATTCTGAATACCGGGATTTGATAGGCTTCCATCTCCATCGTACGAGCGTACGGTACCGATGGAAGGGATGGAGCATCCACGAATACCATAGATTGCTCTAAACCCGCTATAGATGCTATCTCCGATTCGATTCTCCTCCTAACCGACTCGTTAGCTAGAAGGGAGACGAGGAGCCTATCCTCTATGAAATATAGTCGTTCATAGGCGCATTTCAAAAGCCTACGGGATGCTATATCTTTAACGATCTTCGAAGCATCCTCATGCTCCAGTAAGACGGACCACATAACATAGTCGTCTAAAGCTATATACTCTTCTATATTTTTGAAGAATGGAGCCTTCACATCCTCTGCAGCTAACTCTATAGCTTTACCTAGCATTATCTGGACAGCTCTAGATACCTTGTGATAGTATATCGTCCTGAAGGATTGGATGCGAGCTAGTAGGAATGATTCGAGTGTAGGTAGAGCGGTATAATCCACGGCAAGCTCATCGTCGATCACTCCGAACGTGTATATCAGTCTGTAGATGTCTATAGATCCATATCCAGCGCCTGTATGGTAGGAATCCCTTACGAGAAAATCCAGCTTATCAACATCTACCGTCCCATGGATAACTTGATTCATATAAGTCGGAAGTTTGCTGCATCTACCTATGGCAAGTAGACTCATCTCCTTCGAGTCGAATCCGTGATCCTCTATAACATCGGCTATCGACGAACCCTTAACGATCTCTACGGTC
This sequence comes from Candidatus Bathyarchaeota archaeon, assembly GCA_025058595.1. Taxonomy (GTDB): domain Archaea; phylum Thermoproteota; class CALKCG01; order B24; family DRYS01; genus DRYS01. The sequence continues at coordinate 27,417 of JANXEK010000001.1, read as the reverse complement.
ATATCCTCATGAGTTTTACCTAGAAACCTATACAGCAGAGGTTCGAATACATGAGAAAATGGACCGTGACCTACATCATGCAGTAAACCTGCTAGTCTAAGCTTGGCTATATCATCCTCCGAAAGCTGTATGGGTAGATTTTGAGCTGCTAAACCTGCGAGATGCATCACACCCAGCGAATGCTCGAACCTACTATGGTTGGCGGCGGGGTATACATACTCTGCTCCGCATAGCTGTTTAATACGTCTAAGTCTCTGGAAAGCTTCCTGATCTATAACATCTTTCTCGAGCTCCGTAACCTTTATGTATCCGTAGATAGGATCTTTTATGAAACCCCAGTATCGGTTGTGCAAGATTTAAACACCTGGCACTATATCTCAACCTAATATAGTCATCTAAATATGTGTCCTATAAATGGGTTAAGGTGTATGTATGTGAACATAGATGCCGTTAAGCTTAACGATATGTTACTGAGCTTAGAACAGCTGGTATCTAGATACGATACGTTTACGATCGACGTTATGGGTGAGCTTAAGCAGATCTGTAGAGGGTTGCATCCGGCGTTATGTAGGCGTATATATGTATCCGTTAGGGGGTTGCTTACACCGAAGCCGAAGGCGTATGAGGGGCTATTCATAGCGGTATCCGGTATCGATAAATCTGGTAAGGAGACGCAATGCTTCAACCCAGCTAACTTGGAGGGCGTAGTATCGATACAGAGTCTACTGAAAAGTTATGGATATCGCGTATATGCTATAAGCCTACCAAGCTACGGTAGCCTTCTAGGTTCGCTCGTAGGAGCATATCTAGGGAAGAGCGATATTGGTTATAAGGTAACGTTAGCCGGAAGGATAGATGAAAATCTAGCTTGGATCCTATGGAGTTTAGATAGAGGACAGTATGTAGTGAAGGTTTCAAGCTGGCTTATGAGTAAGAGGGTAGCTATCCTAGCTAAGAGATGGACTGAAAGTAATCTAGCCTACCAAGCTGCGAAAGGTGTAGATCCATATAGGATACTAAGGTTTGAAAGGAACGTTCCTCAACCGAAATTGACCCTAGTGATAGATATACCGGTCGAAGAGGTTCTCCGTAGAGCTGAGAAACCTGATTTATACGAGCAAAATATAGGGTACTTAGAGGAAGTTCGTAGGATGTATTTTAACCTAATCGAAAAAGGTTTGATAGGATCCTCCATGATAATTAACGGTCTAGGTAGACCGGAAGACGTTAATCGAAGACTGAGAGCGGTACTAAGCCACGTATTAGCTAGAGTACAGCCCTAGAGAAAACCCTTATATCACCCTCAAACCCCCCATATAGAAGGTATGAAGGTACCTGCATCCATCAACACCTATTGCCCTAGGTGTAGGGAGAAAACAGAGCATAAGGTATCGATATATAGACGTGGAAGGGAGAGCGCCCTCCGGAAAGGTGCTAGGCATCATGAATGGCAGCTGCACGGGTATGGAGGTCAGAAGTTCCCAGAGCAGAGGGAGCATGCTAAAATTACTAAGAAGCAGGTGATACTTTTAAGCTGTGTTAAGTGTGGCTATACTATTCATCGTTTAGGAGTGAGGCTTAGTAAGATAGAGGTTAAACGCTGAGCGAATGCAAAGATTAATTAGGTTTTCTAGTTAAATATTATGCTTTCGGCTATGCCGAAAGCATTCGTCCTCATAAACGCCGAGATAGGATATGAGGATGAAGTTTTAAAATCACTGAGGAAGATAGAGAACGTGAAGGAAGCGTATATGGTGTACGGTATATACGACATAATAGTCAGGGTAGAAAGGGGTTGTTAAGCCCCCTATAAGCCGATAGTATGGAGAAGCTTAAGGAGATAGTTACGTGGAGGATAAGGAGACTGGAGCATGTTCAGAGCACTCTAACTATGATAGTCATAGAATAGGCTACGTCTCATAGACGCCGGGGATCCTGATCTTAAACGCCGATAGGATAAGCCCTAGAAGAGTGGAGGATACGATGGGTATGCTAGATTCATCTATGAACGACGCTAACAAACCTATAGCATCCATATTCTTCATCCCAGCTAAACCCACTATCAACCCTGAAAGGCCATCGACTCTACCTCCATGCATAGCTTTAACATGGTATCCTTCAAGCTTGCTTAAGAGGCTTCTCCTAGAAGCAAACGCTAGTATCCCCTCGCTACTAGATTTGACGCCATCCAACACCACTATAAGTTTACATCTAAGCCTACGAATGTAGTCTAGCATAAAACCTGCCACCTCGTAATACGGTTCAGGACTGATAGAGATAGGCTGGATTCTAGCTTCGATCAACATCACCTTAGGATCCGAATCCGATATATAGTACCATTCAAAGGTATTTAGCTTAGCTAAACCTAGCTCATCTGTATCGATGTAATCGGGGTTATAGGGGATGTACATATAGGCGAATAGTATGCCTCCTGCTACAGATCGCAACTTCCTAAGAATTAAAGATCCAAGTTCACCGACTCCTACGAGTAACATGTAGGGTTTAGCCTCTATATCGCGGAGGATTTTCAAACTTAACTTAAGCATAACTCGGTAGCTTATTAGTGGAGCCTGAATAATAAACTTAACCTAAATCCAAGGATAAGAGTCGGCAGTAGTATTAGGCTAGACATCATCTCCCGATCTTCATCGAATCGGTAATAGGTAAGGGGGTACAAAAAATAAGATGGAGAGAAGTTGGAAATCAACCTGGAAGCAGCTTTTCTTCAGCTAATCTTTCAGCAATCCATGTAAGATCCAATTTTTTAAGTGTTTCGCAGGTCGGTCTACCATCTATCCAGCCTCTTACTTCGTAATACTCTTTAAGCATCTCATCCAGTCTAACGGTATAGCCTTTAGCAGGCCCCTCAGGCATAGGCTCCTCTAGTAATCTTCTAGGTAGTGTATCGTATTGTTTTCCATCACCGAACGAGAGTATATTGAAACACCGTTCAGCGTTCCATATCCTTTCACCAATTTCTCTGAGCGATTCGGCAGTATAACTCCACCCGGTTACAGCAGATAGGAACGAAGCAAAGTCTTCATCCCATAAAGCGAATGTATCGAACTTACAGACTATAAGGCTATCTACGACTGCGAATACATCTTGGAACTCCTTAACAAGTAAGCCTTTACCTTTAGTATCGAATCTATCTACGAGCCTCGGTATACCTAGGATTTCAGGTGCTATTAGGTACGCTCTGAGATGGCATCCACCCCTATTACTGGTAGCATATGCTAAGCCATGACCTTGAACACCCCTAGGATCGTATGCCGGAAGCTCCTGCCCTCGAACAGCCATCGCGAGCTCTGGCATGCCATATTTCTCTGCGAGCCTAACAGATCCCTCGGCTAAATCATCCCCTATACCTGAACGATAAGCGGTTCTCCAGCTAAGCTCTACGAGAGCTTCACCGTTACCCCAGAAAGCCTTTAATCCTCTAAGCTTTTCAGTAGGTATCCTTCCCTTCTCCACGAGCTCCATAAACGTACCTATAACATGTCCCATACTGATACCATCTAATCCAAGCTCGTTACAAAGGTAATGTGCCTTTGATATAGCGGCAAGGTTATCCGTCCCGGTTTGAGCTCCTAGAGCCCATACAGTTTCGTATTCTGGTCCTCCGCCTTCACCCGTAAACGGCGGCTCGGTTATCCTCGTATATCTGGCGCATCCTATAGGGCAACCCCAACATATCTCCTCTCTCTGCATATCCCAATCCATAATCTTCTCTGCTATAACTTCCCCGCTCGTCTTATCAGCGGTCGGAAACACACCTGTCTGGAAGTTTCTAGTCGGGTATATTCCATGGGCATTTATAATGTTGACTAGAACCGAGGTCCCAAGCTTAGGTAGAGCCTCAGATGTTACAGCCGATTTCTTTATCTTTTCCATCGCTTCTATAACAGCTTCTCTAAACCGGTTCTCGTTAGCTATAGATGGCCTCTTATGACCCCTAACGGCTATAGCTTTAAACCTTTTAGACCCCCATACAGCGCCATGTCCTCCCCTACCGGCTGCCCTAGATTTATCGTTTATTATACATGCAAACCTTACTAGATTCTCCCCTGCAGGACCTATACACGCTACCTTTACATTCGTAGCTTCATCCGAACCTATCTCTTCTGCCAACTCCTCTTTTATCGCATCTGTCGTTTGATGCGTATCTTTACCCCATAGGTGAGTTGCATCTCTAAGCTCAGCCTTACCATCATATACCCATAGATATACTGGGGAATCGGCCTCGCCCTCCAGTATAATGGCGTCAAACCCTGCGAACTTCAGTTCAGGTCCAAACTTACCTCCACTATGAGCATCATGTATGGTATAGGTTAGCGGAGATTTTGTAACCGAACACCATCTACCAGATGCGGGTACACCTACAACACCGGTTAGAGGGCCTGTCATAACCATAGCTTTATTCGCAGGACTTAAAGGATCGATCTTCGGATCGACTTCTTTAAGCATAAGGTATACGCCTAACCCCCTTCCTCCAATCCACTTCTTCAACACATCTTCCGGTAGAGATTCGTATCGAATGCTGTAATCCCATAGGTTAACCCTTAAAATTCTACCAGTATATCCTCCGGGGGGCATACCTTACAGTCTCCATGTAAATGCTATACAGTTTAGGTTAAATAAAACTTGCTATGCTATCAAAACTTGGCAGATATGGTTAAAATATCGTTCGATGAATGGTTAATAGAGCTTGATGAGAAATCGCACCCCAGATCCATGATGGTCGAGGTTACGACGAGATGCAATTTCTCATGTATACACTGTTTCAGGTTCAGTCTACACGGTAGGTTACGGTTAGGTGATATGAGTAGAGCTATGTATAGAAGGGTTTTAGATGAAGCTTCCAGGATCGGTGTGAAGAAGCTTATCATATCCGGTTGGGGTGAACCTATGGTTCACCCGGATATCTTATGGATGGTGGAAGAAGCTAAATCTAATAGATTAGAGGTTAACTTGAATACCAACGGTTACTTGATAGGAGACTACGCAGATACTTTATGGAAGCTGAAGCTTGATGAACTTACGGTAAGTATAGATTCACCAGATCCGCTACTATACGAAAGAATCAGATCCGGGGGGGACCTTGAATCTGTATCTAAAGGTTTAGAGAGGATCAAACAGCTTAAGATAGAGAATCTCTCGGCTAAACCTAGAGTAAACATACATTTCACACTCTCAGCTCTGAATAGTCATCTGGTAGAATCTATGCTCGACTATGCCAGCCATATCGGAGCGTGCAACCTTATAATAAGTAACTATATCGCTACAAGTAGAGAGGATGAAGTATTCAGTTTGATAGGTAGATTAGATTATAGAGAATTATTCTTGAAGTTAGGCCGTCTAGCCTTTAGCGCAAACGTTAACGTCATCAAACCATGCATGGATATATCTGCTCATGCTAGATGTCCGTTCATGGAGAGTAGGGCTCTATATGTTAGATGGGATGGAACGATAGCTCCATGTATAAATTATGCTCACCCATGGACACCTACCGTGAAGGGTATTCGACGGTGGATAGAATCTGTAACGTTCGGTGATCTGCAGATAGGTAGTTTAAGATCCATATGGATGGATGAAAATTATGCTAGGCTCAGATTTAAAGTTAAGACTTGGAGGTTTCCATCATGCTTAGATTGCAATCTTGGAAACTATTGTAGTTACACTTTAACGAACGAATCTGATTGCTGGGGTAATACACCTACGTGTAGCCACTGCCCCTATGCCAGAGGGATAACTTACTGTCCTCTATAGGTTTGAATCAAGTATCACGTTTAATTACCTGAGATAGGCAGCATATATCTTCGGTGTAGTATAGCTTTGAGGCTCGTATTCGGTGTAGATTATTACCCTGAATATTGGCCTAGAAGTAGATGGGATAGAGATGCGGAACTGATGGCGGAGTTAAGCTTTAACGTGGTACGTTTAGCAGAATTCTCTTGGAGTAGGCTAGAGCCTAGGGATGGCGTATACGATTTCGGATGGCTTGATGAAGCTATAGATATACTCGCTAAGAAGGGTATGAAGGTGATACTGGGTACCCCGACCGCAGCTCCTCCACCATGGCTTGTGAGGAGATATCCGGATATTCTACGTATGGATCCTAACGGTGTTAGGAGCCCCGCTGGGACTAGACGGAACTACTGTCCGAATAATCCTAGCTATATCATGTATACTAGAAGGATAGTCGAAAGGATGGCTTCCCACTATAGGGATAATCCCTACGTTATAGGTTGGCAGATAGATAACGAGTTCGGGATAGATCCATGCTACTGTGATAACTGTGTAGAAGCCTTCAGAGACTGGCTTAGAGGGAGATACAGGGATATAGAAGTGTTGAATAGATCTTGGGGATCCGTATTCTGGAGTCAAGAATACGGGGATTGGAGCGAAGTGCAACCGCCTAGACCGCCTTTAGATATGCAGAATCCTAGCCTATGTCTCGATTGGCATAGGTTCATGAGCGATTCATGGGTGAAGTATCAGAAGATACAGATCGAGATTATTCGAAGGATCGCGTCGCACCATATAGTTACGCATAACCTTATGGGGCTATATAAGGAGTTGGATTATTTCAAGATAGCCGAACCGCTAGATATCGTCTCCTTCGATTACTATCCTAAACGTAGTTTGATCACCGATTATGCGAGAGGAGCTATGGCGCATGACGTCATGCGTAGCTTGAAGAAGAAGGGTTACTGGGTTATGGAGCTACAGAGCGGAGCGATAAAGACTTCTATGGCTCCTATACCTAAACCTGGCGAGATAAGGCTTTGGACATTCCAATCGGTAGCGAGAGGTGCTGATGGAATACTATACTTCACGTGGAGGACTTGTAGGTTTGGAGCGGAGGAGTATTGGCATGGCATCCTAGATCATGATGGCATCCCTAGGAGGAGGTTCTTCGAAGTAAAGAAGATCTCAGAAGATCTTAGAAGGGTAGCTCCCTATATAGAGGGGACGAGTGTTAAACCGGAGATAGCTTTCACCCTAGTTTACGATAGCATATGGGCTTGGGATCTAGAGTTAACGTACGGAGGGAGGGGTTACTATGGGTTAAGTTCCTGGGATCCAGCTCTAGACTTCTATAGAGCATTGTACTCCAAGAATATAGCGGTGGACTTCGCCGACCCCTCTAGGGAAGACTTATCTAGATATAAGGTAGTCTTCGCACCTTCGCTCATCCTAATGAATGAGCATATAGAAGATAAGTTGAGAGGCTATGTTAAGGATGGAGGTACACTAGTAGCGACGCCTAGAACTGGAGCGAAGGATTGGAATAACGTTATCGTGGATTCTACGTTACCCGGTGGTTTATCCGATGTATTCGGTATACATGTAGAGGAGTACACTGGTCTACCGGATGATAGCCGGGTGTATATGGAGATGAATGGAGCTGTAACCGGTGGGAAGATAGAGATGTCAGGTAGATGCTGGGCTGAGATGCTATCGCTTAGAGGAGCTGATGCTATCGCATATTATAAGGCTGGTTTATACAAGGATAGACCGGCTATAACGATGAATAGGTATGGTAAGGGTATCGCTATATATATCGGTTCGTTCCTAGATACGAGTAGCTATATGCCGTTCACGGATTGGCTGATCAGAACGTTGGGTATAAAGCCTATCCTACCCCCGTTAGATGGGGTCGAAGCTATCGAGAGGATAAGCTCCGATGGTAGGATTAGGATAATATTCGTGTTAAATTATAACGAAACCCCTGTTAGGATACATCTAGTGGAGGAATGCCTAGATATCCTAGCTGGAGAAAGGGTTCAAGGAGAGATCGAGGTTAACGGGCTGGATGTTAAGGTGTTTAAATCTTTAGGTTAAGTTAGCTATTCATCTGCGTGCAGCTATCCTTCCTCCAACACTATGACTGTATCGATAGGATCCAAAGGTTTCTCAGGTACTTCTATCACTAGATCCCTCCCACTCCACTTATAGGTTAACCCTCCATATCCCCGATCCTCTAGGAAGTATGCTTCTACAGGTTTAATCTTCCCCTCTGCATCGAATATTCTGAGTTCTCCATCCCAAGGCCATCCGAATACGTGTATATAGAGCTTACCAGGTTTATATGTAAATCTGTAAGGTGCATCGTTGGGCATATCAAGGGGAGCCGCTCCGGCACCATAGATACTCTCTCCATTGATTCTAAGCCATCTACCGACTTCTAGTAGTATATCTACAGATGGCTTAGGTATCTCCCCCTCAGCCGTAGGTCCTACATTAAGCAGTAGATTCCCACCTTTACCTACAACCTCTACTAGTATCTGGATGACTTTGCCGGGAGATTTCCAGTTATGATCGTAGCTCTTATAACCCCATGTATCGTTGAGAGTCATAGGTACCTCCCAATCATCACCTATCTTTCTATCTGGTATCTGATTATCACCCATAGATATATAGTCGGCTAAACCCCTAGATAGAGTAGCGGGTCTACCTACCCTCCCACCTATACGTCCACTTATAATCGTCTCAGGAGATAGTCTGCGAACCATATCTCTAAGCTCACGTGCAAGCTCAGGTATAGGCGTAGTTATATCGAGCCATAAGACTGCTACCGGCTTATAGTTCGTTAGAAGCTCTTCAATCTGCGGCTCCACATACTCCCTGAAGTACCTAGCGAAATTCTGCTTCGATAGATCGTAATCCCAATCGTTACCCATACCATCTGGGTGATGCCAATCAAATGTTTGCGAATAGTAAAATCCAAGTTTCAACCCTTCTGCCTTGCTTGCCTCTCTAAGCTCTTCGAGCGGGTCTCTTCCAAACGGGGTTGCCTTAACGATGTTATAATCTGTATATTTCGTATCGAACATACAGAATCCATCGTGATGTTTAGCCGTTATAACAATATACTTCATACCAGCATCCTTCGTTATACGAACCCATTCCCTCGCATCAAACTTTATAGGATTAAACCTTTTAGTAAGCTTCTCATACTCCTTTACAGATATCCTAGCGTTATACATTATCCACTCGCCTACGCCAGGTATACATCTACCTTTCCAGACCCCAGCAGGTATGGCGTATAGACCCCAGTGTATGAACATACCGAATCTAGCTTCACGCCACCACGCTATTCGTCTATCCCTATCGTATTCATATTCCGTCATGAAACCGCCATCGATAACTGTTACATGTAATCTTCATAAGATTTTCGGTAGCTCGTTAACCAGAAGCTAGATATCTCCTATAAACAAGAAATATTTATATATAGGATGTTAAAGCAGTAATAAGTTCTATCATCAGATTTGTGGGATTTAGTATACAGCCTCCTCGGTATACTGGGAGGTATAACCCTGCTATACGTAAGTTCAGGTAGGATCGTCGAATATGTGTCTAAGCTAGCATACAATCTAAACTTAAGTAAAATCTATCTCGGGGCAATTATCGTAGCTTTCATAACAGCTCTACCAGAGCTGATAACCTCGGTAGTAGCGGCTACCTACAGTAATTCTCCTCATATGGCGTTAGGTAATATAGTGGGTTCAAACATATACAATATACCGGTGGTTATAGGTATCTGTTGGCTAGCTAAAAAGAGACTAAACTTAGATCGCCACGCTTTGAGGAAGGAGGCTTTAGTTATGTTAATTCTATCTACTACCCTTATGCTTCTCCTTTTCGTAACGCGTAGATTAACTTCATGGATATCATCTATGTTCCTATTAGCATACCCCATCTACCTATACCGTTCTATAAAGTTAACAAATCAGAGTGGGTTCCTAACTAACGGAGGCTGTAAATATGGATATAAAGCTATCAGAAACCTGGCTGCTATAATAACTTACGGTTTAACCCTCGTAACCGGTGCGTACATACTCGTTTATAGCGCCACGATTATGGCGGATACGTTGAGATTAAGCCATCTATACGCCGGTATGAATATATTATCGCTAGGATGCATAATCCCTGAGATAGCTGTCTCTATATCTGCAGCATTCAGAGATGAGCATGATATAGCTCTCGGAAACGTTATAGGAGACAACATAATAACGATAACACTAGTACTAGGAATAATAGGTTTAACGACACAGCCAGAAGTCACCGTAACCGATATAATCTTCACTATACCTTTCATGAACCTTGCAACAATCCTAGCCTTAATCGCAAGTAGATACGGTAGAAATATCGAAAGAATACATGGCTTAGCCGTAATGGCGCTAGTTATAGTATTATATATCCTAGAAACAATCCTCATAGCATAGTCTTCAACCGATATACAGACTCTTTCGGAGCTATTCCTCTGCTACAATAAACTTCATGAATATCCTCTAGTTCAAGACTATATGCCCATCAATGGAAGATTGGAAAGCATACTTCTATTTTTTCATAGTTCAGATAAATTGTTAGGATATTATCAAGCTTTCTCTCTCAAGGTCGCATACTCTATGTAGGCTTTATTTTCGATTAGATCGTTTCCCTATCTATGGAGAAGGGAGATGTTTTCGACTTCTCCAAGCAATCGAAAACTCTTTTTGACGATGATTATTCGATTGTATTCACGTTGTCAGGGGTAAAGATATCGAAGCCTCGGGCGGGATTTGAACCCGCGACCCGCAGCTTACAAGGCTGCCGCTCTACCTAGCTGAGCTACCGAGGCTCTCTACTAGGTAGTTTCAGATTTCAAGGATTTATTCTTTAACCTTACCTATACATGGAAGTTTAAGTGGCATACCTATTATTCACTTTATCTAGCGGCGTATCTACTAGTAGCTTCATTTGAAGCTGGATAGTATCATATCGCTAACTATCTCTAGCTCCTCAGAATATCCTACCTCGCTAAATTCATAGTCTGGAGGCTCTAACCTTACTCTCTACTGTGATGATCTTGGTAGTTGTGGGATTATCCACCGAACCCGTTTGCACCACCGTTTATACGTCATCCTCGAACGATAACAGGTTTAGCATCCCTAGCATCCGTTACACCGTTCATGTATACGCCCTAATATCTCTAAGCCCCAATATCTCAAACCTTATCATAACCATTCGAAGAACTCGGCGATGCCGATACTATCGAAAGATCGTAATAGCTATGTAGGTGTGTAGAGCTAATGCATATCGGTTCATCCAGAATTTAGCCATCAGTTTAGCCCAAGCATAGATACAGTCTGGTTAATAGGGTGAAGAGCGATGTTCATAGATCTAGTATAAACCGGGTTTTAACTCCTTCCTCATCTCTGTAGACCTTCATCTGATGGTAGGTTACAGCTTTAACACTAGTCTTCGATACATGTCTTCCAGGATCGTAGGTTTCTCCCGAGATACGTGCTCTAAGCCTATACATATCCCCCTCCCTCCTAACGTACTCCACATCTATCTTGGAGGCTAAGAATCCATCTATATCCACCGTTATGAGTAGCTTCTCAAGCCAATCGTATAATAATGCTTCGAGGTCCTCTCCCTCAGCTTCGACTATCCTTTCCTCCTTAGGTTCGACTAAACTTGTATCGGTTATAACCTCGAAGAAAGCTAAACCGGCGTTTTCGTAGCATTCCTCGTAGCTTCTACCGTAAGCCTCTATATAGGCGTCGGCTAGATGCTCTAGAAACCTGAATCCGCCCATATCAACCCCCCTCATCTACTCATTAGCATCCTAAGCTTATCCCTGAATTTAAGCCTTGCATCAAGCTCTGCTTTAAGCCTATTTATGATGGATATGTCTCCAGGATCGACTCCTCGAAGCTCAGCTAGATATAGAGAAGCCATATCCCCTACATACACCAGGCTAGCTATACAGGCCAATCTAGATGAACCGCTACTCCAAACTTCTATCAAATTCGAAACCCTACCATGTAGAAGCCGTCTAGTAATCTCCATCCTAACCTTAATCTCTTCAGGCTCCAGCATAGATCTGAGAAGTATAGCAGCGATACCGCTCGGCAGGAATCCGTTATCCTGGTATGTAACCACTTCGTTATGGTGAGCTTCAGGTATTATGGCATCGACAGCGTAAACCTTACTATTCTCGTTAAACTGAGTTCTCCATCTAAATGCTACCGAGCCTATAGACTCCCAACCGTAAACCACAGGTAATTTACCCAACACTTTATAAGCTATCTGCTTAGCTATATTCCCCTCCTCAGGAGGTATAGATGGAGCTAACCCGCTCTTAAGCTTCTCTAAAACTTTTACCGTATCTTCAAGCTCATCTGTAAACCTACCAGACTTCAATATGTTAGTCTCCAGGAAGGCTAAAGTCGAAGATAGCATAACACCTAAAGCCGCCCTAGGCTGATACCCTCCAAGCACCTTTATATGAGGTACACCTAGATTATAGCATAGCTCCTCTAGTAAGCCTCCAGAGCTCAAACCTACTACTCTAGCTCCAAGCTTGAAGGATCTATAGGCTATACTCAGAGCTTCCTCGGTATCGCCTGAATAGCTTAGGACGAATACGAGTATATCCTCGTCGATGAAGCCTGGGGGGTAGTACCCTCTAACTGTATAGACGGGTATACGACACCAGCCTTTAAGCCAATCGGAAGCTAAACCCCCCACGATGGCAGATCCACCCATACCGGTGAATACGATACCGTTAGGTATCCATCCATCGAAGTATCTAGATGCATCCATCTTGAAGCCTATATCGGCTCCTACTCTATACTGATCTGCAGATTCTAGTGTAGCTTTGAATATAGGGTTCAAAGCCATATCCTCGCAACCCATGTGTATCCAGTTTAGATGTAGTATTCTGCTCGAAGAATATAAAACCTCTACAGCTTAAGGATCAGATAGTGTTAATTAGGGGAGATTAATCTATATCGTCGAAGATAGCTTAACCTAGCGGAGGCTGGTAGATGTACTCTGATGTAGATTCGTCGTGGATCGCTACGATCCTATCCTTCATAGCTTCATATCTAGTAACCTTCATAGCTACACCTAGGATAGCCGATTTCAATAAACGTCATGGAATAGTGGGGGTGGACTATCATAAGCTTGATAAACCTGAGATCCCTGAAATGGGTGGTCTATCCATGCTTACAGGTCTATCCGTATCGAATATACTGCTCCTAACACTATATCCGTCAAGTTTCTGGCGTACCATAAGCCTACTACTCACAGTATTATCCATCGGATGTGTAGGAGCTATAGACGACCTTATAGGGCTGAACGCTAAGATCAAACCTCTACTGACATTCATAGCTGGTCTTGTGCCCGTTGTTCTTAACATGATGGCTTATCCTAAGATCTATGAAGGCTATCTGAGCATACCGTTCGGTAGGATTAGGATAACGATACTATACAATCTACTCCTACCTATCGGTATCGCTGTAGCTTCTAATACTATGAATATGTGCGATCCAGTTAACGGTGTTATGAGTGGCTCATCGGTGATAATATCTGCAACGCTACTCATAGCCTCGATAGCTACGGGTAGATTCTATGCCTCACCCTATTTAGCATCGATCCTTGGATGCGTTTTAGCCTTCTACATCTACAATAAGTATCCAGCTAGGGTATTCCCAGGAGATACCGGTACCCTATCGATAGGTGCTGCAATAGCTTACGCATCCGCTATAAGCGGATTAGAATTCATAGCTTTAATAGCTATGCTTACACAGATCCTCAACGCCTTGTTCACCCTCCTAAGCTTAGGAAGCTTTATCGAGAGGAGGAGTATAAGCGAGAGACCCGTACATATACTAGGAGATGGGCGTATAACGGTTAACCCGAATCCGAAAGCTCCGATAACGTTGACGAGGATGCTTACGGCTTCCAGACCTATGACTGAGAGGGAGATAGCATATTCGTTCTTCATCCTTACGGGTTTCTCTTGCATCCTAGCTCTAGTCACTATACCGTTGATACCTAGGTGAAGTCGCTATGGTCAGGCTAGGCTTCTTCCTAAACATACTCTTCGCTTGGCTCCTCCTATTGACGCTATCATACCTGACGGTTAACGTAGTAGCGGGGTTAACCCTTCAGAATGGGTATTTACTCAGTTTTATCGAAGCTGTATCGAAGGCTTTATCGGTAGCTATACTCATAGTTTTATGGCTATACATATGGAAGAAGCTTTCTAAACTCTACTTCGAGAAGCTTCTGAAAGATAGAATACCCGCCTCCGATAGATAGGCTTCGCTTTCGATCGATATTCAAGCAGTCGCGCTATGTATGTGAAGGATCATACCGATACGTCTCGTAGCAGTCTAAAGCTGTTCTCATCCTAGCGATATGGTTATAAGCCTCTATTTCACCTTCTATCGGTGTATCGAATATGCCTAGCTGGGGATACTCTCTTAGATCGTTGAATCTAGATCCCGAGAGAACGGCTATAGCATCGCTTAGAGATGTAGATATAAACCCTAAGAAGGCTGTAGAGGTCTGCTCCTCGATAAAAGGGTCTACTCTAGAGGAGGCTAGAAAGCTTTTAAGAGATGTTATAGCTTTAAAGCAGCCTATACCGTATAGGCGATATTTCAAGAAGGGTTCGCATAAACGTCAGCTTCAAGGATGGCATAGCGGCGGATACCCTGTGAAGGTATGTCGATACTTGCTTAAGCTTCTGGATTCTGTCGAAGCTAACGCCGAGCATAAAGGTTTAGATACTAGTAGGCTAGTTATAGTTCATGCTGCGGTTCAGAAGGGTAGGAGGATACCTAGATATATGCCTAGAGCCTTCGGTAGAGCTACTAGATGGGATAGGCAGCTGGTACACTTAGAGATAGCTGTCCGTGAGGTATGACGGGTTCTCCGGCATCTAGCAGAAGCTTCCGGTGTAGAGTATACCCTTTAAACATGTATCGGTTCTCAAAGTTTTAAATGTCGATCCGCTTTAGAAGTTAAACCTAGCCTTAAGCTGGTAAGGGACTATAGATTTAGGTGTGCAGGATATGCAGTCTGAGAAGGGTGGATACGTGTTCGAAGAGCTTGGATACACCATCTCAGAGGAGGAGTCGGAGCAGGCTGAGAAGGAGCTCAAACTTCTCGTCTTCGAGAAGAATCTTCTGGAAGAAATCCTATCAGGTATACAGGATGCTGAATCATCAGGATCCATAGACCCGGCTGATAAAGAGAAGATATACAAGAAGTATGAAGATCAGCTTAGATCTATCGAGGAGCGTATAAGTAGATACAGGCTTATAGTTAAACTTAGGAAGCTTGAGCTTGGTAGGATGAAGCTCCTCAGTATGTTGAAGGATAGACTTGAACGTATAGATAAGGAGATTAAAGAGCTCCGCTCCGCTCTAGGTAAACAGAGGAGGGAAGTTAAACCTAAAATCGAAACTGCAGATTCGAAGCAGATCAGAAGCCGTACGGTAGAAGCTAGAGAAGCGAAGCAAGTCGAAACGATAGAGCAGATGGAAGAGAAAGATGAGCTTCAAAAGCTTCAAGAAGATATAATGGCTACTCTAGAGAAACTCGAACAGTTAGATCTAGGACTTTAACACCACGCTACTGCCCTACCAGATGCCTATCGATTACCCTCTTAAATCTATCCTTGGATATAAGCCCTTCTATGCGCTCTACGAGCACCCTATCCTTAAATACTATTATGGTAGGGACGGCCGTTATATTGTATGATACGGCCAGAATTCTTCCGAGAGGCTTATCGACGTTAACCTTACCGAACGATACCTTCCCGCTATACTCTGAAGCCAACTCCTCTACGATCGGTGCTAGCAATCTGCAGGGCATACACCATTCAGCCCAGAAATCTATGACGATGACACCATCTCTACCTATAAACCTCCTGAAATCCTCCAGCCCAACGTCGCCTAGCTCACGTACGAGCTCCATACCGCCCCCCCATCTAGACCGCAGTCATAACAATTACATCGTTCACGTTAGTCCCCGTAGGCCCTGTAAATATACAGTCACCGAGTCTAGAGAAGAAGCTGTAGCTATCATTCCTATCCAGATATTCTTCAGGCTTCAATCCTAGCGTTAAAGCCCTCTCATAGGTATACCCGTCGGCTATCGCTCCAGCCGCATCTGTAGGGCCATCAACCCCGTCAGTCCCCATAGAAGCTATAGCTACCCCTCTAAGCCCCCTAATCTTGATCGACGCTGCTAGTGTGAGTTCCTGATTCCTACCGCCAACACCATTACCTGTAACGGTAACCGTAGTCTCACCCCCAGCCAATATGATGGCAGGTCTAGATGTAGGTCTACCTTTTAAAACTATACCCTTCAGTATACCTGCTAGTGTATAGCCTACATATCTAGCCTCCCCCTCGATATAGGATGAAAGATTAACTACGTTGTAACCCATACCTATAGCGTACTTCTCCATCTCCTCTAAAGCTATAGAGTTACCGGCTATGATGAAATTGTAGACCTTCCTGAATATGTGGTCGCCAGGTTTAGGTGTCTCAGGTAGCGTACCTGTACAGCCAGATTCTATAGCTTTCCTCACACTATCGGGTATAGTATCCCATACCCTATATCTCTGAAGGATGCTTCTAGCATATTCGTAGGTAGTCGTATCTGGGGCTGTGGGGCCTGAAGCTATCGTATCCAGCCTATCCCCTACGACGTCGGATACTATAAGCGATATGATCGTAGCCGGGTAAGCTGCAGCTGCTAATCTACCCCCTTTAACTTGCGATAGATGTTTCCTTACAGCGTTTACATCCTCTATGGGTGCACCGCATCTAAGTAGGATCGATGTAAGCTTTTGTAGATCCTCTAGGGATACGCTATCTATAGGTTTAGACATTAAAGCAGATCCTCCGCCAGATAGGAGGCAGAAAACTAGGGTATTCTCGTCTGAGCTTCTAAGCATATCGAGCATATCAGAGACGCCTCTAACACCCCCATCATCCGGTATGGGATGGCCGGCTTCGTTGAGTCTAACTCTCTTAACGTTATAAAGCTTCGATACACCTCTAGGTACGTTAACCACCCCGCCATCTATACGTTCACCAAGTATCTCTTCTAAAGCTTCAGCCATAGCTCCGGAAGCTTTACCGCCGCCTACGACAAGTATTCTATGATACTTTGTAAGATCGTAATCGACGCCCATCACCGATAGCTTATCTTCCGAGATTTTTAAGCTCCTTCTAACAGCTATCCTAGGATCAGATGCTTCTAGAGCTTTTTCTAAAAGTTCTATTGTAACCTCCCTAGCAGTTTTATCCTCAGCGCATGAGGCGTTACCTATTATTCGTTCTGGAGATCTAATCCTCATACCCTATTAGGGTAGGATAAGCTAGAACGAAGCTCTTAAATCTATCCTTACCTGAAAATATCCTAGGTCTGGAGAGTTGATCAGGCTATATAGTTCAACCCCGTTCGAAAAAAATAAACTCTTACTAGGATTACTGGTATCGATAGTTACAGGAACCTTAGCGCTGATAGTTGCAGAGAATATAGCGGATATAGGTATAGCGTTAGGAGCATTCCTAGGCGGGTTGATAGCCGGTAGATTCACTGTTAAACCGCTAAGCGGTGGGTCAAGAGGGGCTGCTGTAGGTATATTGAGCCTCCTACTATACTACTTCTTCATAGTCCCCATGCTCTATATGGCTAGACTCATAACGATACCTGACGTAGAACTATCGACGTTAGACTTGATAGTGGCATGGATTATAACGATACTAGAGCTTGTAGGTGTAGGATTCGTAGGTGGGGTCGCTGGCTACTATATGACTGCAGGTATTAAACCGGTTACGAAACCGTCTCCAGAGGTTAAGCCTACTGTACCCAGCTTATCTAGGTGCCCTAGGTGTGGTTCATCTCTCCCCGTCGATGCTATTTATTGTCCACAATGTGGGTTGAAGGTTAGAGATATCAGACCAGTCTAACGTCTAAACTCAAATCTATAGCTTTAACGGAATGCGTTAACCTACCCAGCGATACTATATCGATACCTTTAGATGCGTATTCAAGTATATTCCCCTCATCGATACCTCCAGATATCTCTATCAAAACCTTCTCTCTCAAGCCTTTCTCCTCCAGAAGCTTCATAGCCTCCTCCACCATACCGACGGTAAAGTTATCTAGCATAATTATATCAGCTCCAGCTTCGGCAGCTTCTAAAGCTTCTCCGACACTAGATACCTCTACTTCGATCTTATACGTAAAACTAGCTCTAGCCTTCGCCCTCGCAACAGCCTTCTTAACCGATCCTACCAAAGCTATATGGTTATCCTTGATCAGTATCGTATCCTCGAGTCTAAGCCTATGAGTATCTCCTCCCCCGATCTCTATAGCCTTCTTATCGAAATATCTGAGGCCAGGTGGAATCTTGCGCGTGGCAGCTACCCTAACGTTCAATCCAGCTTTTCTAATTTTATCGACGAGTCTGCGTGTAGCTGTAGCTACACCACACATACGCGAAAGTATGTTAAGCATAGTCCTCTCGACGGCTAGCATAGTCCTCGCATCTCCTTTAAGCTTAAGAAGCGTATCACCCCTCCTAAACCCCTCTCCATCCCTTATGCTATACTCGACCTCCAACCCTACGATCTCCGCTAAGATACAAGCCTCCTCCAACCCTGCCGCTACTCCATCCTCCTTAGCTACGATAACCCCCTCAGCCTTAACCCCTTCATCTATAATGAGGGCTGTAGTTACATCGGTTAACCCTAGATCCTCCTCCAGAAATCTTAGAAGCATATCTACGACTACAGGCTTAGGAAGCCACATACCGCTATTCCCCCCTATACACTGTAAATCTTAAACATTCCTATAGATATTCGTATATCGTTAGGTGTACGGGTTACGAAGATAGCTTTAGCCTTCTCAGGCGGTAAAGATAGCGTTTATACCGCATGGATCCTATTCTCCCAAGGATTCGATCTGATCCTCTTCACAGTTCAACCTGAGAGTGATGGATCATGGATATTCCACTACCCAAATTCGACTTATACATGGCTTCAATCAGAAGCTTTAGGTTTACCATGGATACGGTGCAGGAGCAGTGTAGGGGAGGAAGAAGAGTTGAAAGCTTTAAGAAGTATACTCGAAGAAGCTATAAGGGTATGGGGCGTAGAGGCTTTAGCTTCAGGGGTAGTCTACAGCTGGTATCAGATGAGGATATTTCAGCTAGTTTCAGATGAGTTTGGGTTGAAACTTTATACACCGCTCTGGGGTAAGGACCCGTTGAGACTTTTATCAGAAGAAATCGAATCCGGTATGGAGATAATAGTTACAGGCGTAGCTGCAGAGGGTTTAGATGAAAGCTGGTTAGGTGCTAAGCTAGATTACGATGCCGTGGAACGGCTGGAGAAGTTACGCTTCAGATACGGGTTAAGCCCTATAGGTGAGGGAGGGGAGATGGAGACCTTCGTAACCGATGCACCGTTCTTCAGGTATAGGATCCGCATAGTGGATTCTAGAAAGATGTGGAAGGGTATTAGTGGATACCTGAATATAGAGGAAGCTATACTGCAACCTAAGCTTCTCTGAATATATCTGGGACTTTTACCAGTCTTCCATATATTTCATCCTCATCGACCTTCACGATCCGCCTATCCCAGACTATAGGCTCCCCATCGACTACCGTAGAGTGTACATCGCTACCCCTACAAGCATAGACTATATTCGATACAAGACCTGTAGCCCCATGAATAGGCTGTAACCCAGGTCTCTTGAGATCTATGATAGCGATATCCGCGTAAGCTCCAACGCCTATATAGCCAGCTTTATCTATGCCTAATGCTTTATATCCTTCGACGGTAGCCATATCCAAAACCTTCCAAGCAGGTAGAACCGTAGGATCCCACCTATACCATTTATGCAATAGAGCTACAGTCTTCATAGCTTCGAATATATCCAAGCTATTATTACTAGCCGCACCGTCGGTTCCAAGCCCAACGGTCATGTTTAGACCGATCATGTCAGTTATAGGCGCAACGCCTCCTACCGCAAGTTTTAAATTCGAAATAGGGCAGTGAGCTACCTTAACGTTACGGGAAGCTAGGATGTTTATCTCCCTGGGGGAGAGCCATACGCAATGTGCAGCTACAACCCTCCCCGTTAGGAAGCCTATGGCATCCAAATACTCGATCTCTCTCCTACCATACATCTTCTCGAACCTACTTTGCTCCCTCCTAGTCTCCGCTAGATGTATATGCGATATTAGCCCCCCCTTCTCAGACTTCTCCTTAACCCATAGTAACGTATCATCTGAACAAGTGTATGGAGCGTGTGGTCCTAGGGCAGCTTTAACCCTACTATCCCCTAAACCTTTCACGTAGTCTATGAATCTTTCAGCAGATCTACGGCTGAAAATCTTTAGCTTAAAATCTGGTCTACGCTCCTCGGGGTTAAACGTATCTATGATACCTACAGCGGCTACAACCCTAAGGCCTATCTTCAGAGCAGCTTTAACCGTTTCTTCAGGGTAATAATACATATCTAGGAAGCATGTAGTACCGTTCCTCGCCATCTCCATGCATGCTAGGAGCGCTCCTAGATAGCATAGATCGGCTGTAAGCCTCCTCTCAGCCGGCCATATACGTTTCTCAAGCCATTCCTCTAGAGGCATATCGTCGGCGTAGCCTCTGAGTAGAGTCATAGCTGCATGGGTGTGTAGGTTAACGAGACCTGGTATAGCAGCCTTCCACGCACCATCAAGAGTATAATCAGCCTCCGGGATGCTACCGCTAGATATCTCGGTTATAATCCCATCCTCTATATAGAGGGAACAGCCTTTAAGAACCCTCCTATCTAGATCCTCTGTAACTATCCAGTCTAACTTCTTCAAAGCTATGGTTGGCTTCCCCATCTCGATATAGCTAGGTAGCCTTCAACCGTTAAAAACGTTATCGATATAGGGATCCTATGCTTTAACCCCTAATCCCAGTACGGTCTAGTCTTCATATACATACGTTCAGCTTCGGCTATAGCTCTATAGAAATCCGTCTCATCTAAGTATAGGTTCTTCAATATCCTTCTAGCCGTGGTAGGACCTACCCCTATACCTGCTAACGCGGCTATAGCCTTCCTACCATACATCTTGACGAGCTCAGCTATACCACTATACCTCTTGTAGGATTGAACATCATTCTTGCTTAGCTTCCCATCGATAGCCATCCTAGCTAGCCTTAACGCTTGGAAATCATCTGGCTTAACTACCGCTATCCTCCTAGAGCCACATCTAGGACACACTATAGGATCTGTTATATCCGATACTCTGAATATAGCTTCCCAATCAGCTCCGCCCATACAGACGAGTTTAACCTTCGTAGATTCTATCCTAGTTTTGACCATATCTATCACACTTCCGATACCGTAACTATCGATTACAGGATATACTTCACGGTAGATCTTGGACATAGGCGATAAACCGCTGCTAGACGATATCTTAACCCTTAAATAGCCCTCCTCTAACTTTTCGAGGAACCTCTTACACCCATCTATATCGAGTATATCCCTCGAAACCTCCCTTACAGCCTCCCTGTAGAGCGGTGTATCCATGAATATCTCTACGAATCTCCTAGCGGTCGATAAGCTGTAATCGACATCCTTCCCTACTACACCGAATCTACGAGCTACAACCCATATCCTCCATAGGAAAAAGCTCTTGTACGGTAATATCTCATCGATAATCGCATCTATACCATCAGACTTCAACCCTATCAGAGTATCAGCTACCGTAGTACCGTCAAGTTTGGGGCTCTTCGAATAAAACAATATCTTATAAGCATCCTTCACATACTCGACGACAGCGCCTATCTTAGCGGATATCAAGGCTGCGAGGATGGAAGCTAAAGCCTCCATGCTTCTATCCCCTATATGGGCATGTAAAACTACATACCTATATCCATCTTCACTTTCGAACCATTCCACCACTATATCCCTATCAGACGGTACATCAAACCCTCCGTTTAGCTGCTCCTCTATACAACCTATGATAGTCTCGATAGCATATCGATCTAGATGGTATCTAGATAGAAGCTTCAACGGGCTTCTGCCAGAAGCCATAGATTCAGCTATAAGCCTCTTCATCCTCCCCACCTCCTGCGCAACCTCGAAGGGTACCGGTATAATCTCCCCCTCCCATACAGGTATAGCTTCTAACACGTACGTATCCTCCTCGACGTTCACTATGTGCCTATCCCTATCTATTCCTAAAATACGCCAAATCCTACCTCCAAGGATGAATAGCGATTCAGGCTTACAATACTGTTCTACGAAATCTTCATCGAGGACACCTACACGTCTACCCCCTCTATCGAGTACATCGAATCTAGATACATCGACTATAGTAGACAGGTTTTCGAAATAGTACCTATAGGATCTACTGGTGGGTATAAGTGTAGAGCCTCTAACTCTAAGCAACCCTATACGCTCTAGGAAGTTCACTAGCTCTACAAACTCATCTAAGGTTAGATCCCTGTATAGGATGCACCCTTTGATAGTCTCTAAAGCATCCGATATAGCTGCTCTCCCCCTCTCCAATACGATACCTACTATCTGGTGAGCGGCTACATCCAACGCTCCGTATAACTCAGGTTCAGGTTCGTATGTAGCCGATGTAGCCCTCTTAGCTATAACACACGACTCCATAAGATCCTCAGGATTGTATGCTACTATCATGCCACTACTTTCAGATCCGATCCTATGTCCGCTCCTACCGATCCTATGTATAAGCTTGACAGTTTGTCTAGGTGAACCGTAGTGTACGACGTAATCTACGCTACCTATATCTACACCCAACTCTAAGCTTGAAGTACATATCAACGCTTTCAAAACACCTGATTTAAGCTCCTCCTCCACTTTCACCCTTACATCCCTAGATAGACTACTATGATGAACTTTAACCGGTAGCTCCGGATCGAATAATCTAAGCTTGAAGCATAGGGATTCACTCTGCTGTCTCGTATTCGTGAATATGAGCGTCGATCCATGTTCCTTGATAATCTTCGAAAGTAGTTTAGCCGTATCCTCCCAAGCCTCAGAATATGATACCTGTATCGAATACCTCCTCCTAGCTTTAGATTCGATTATCTTCACTTCTCCTCCGTCGGAGAGAAGTCTAGCTATATACTCAGGGTTATAGACCGTAGCGGATAACCCTATCCTCTGGAAATCCCTACCGGCTACGCCCTTAAGCCTTTGGAGGGAGAGGAAGAGTTGAACCCCACGCTTATCGTATGCAAATTCGTGTATCTCGTCTATAACAACCCATCTAACACTCTCCAGATGTCTCCTAAGATTTCTAGAAACTAATAGGATTTGCAGGGTTTCAGGAGTAGTTATGAGTATATGGGGTGGCTCTAAAACTTGCTTTGCTCTGATCTCAATCGGTGTATCACCATGCCTCACATCTAGGCTTAACCCGACTCTATCTGCAAGCTTCTTCATCCTACGGAAAATATCCCTATTCAACGCTCTCAACGGCGTTATGTATAGAGCTAGAATACCCCTAATACCCCTATGATTCGAAGCCATATACATTATAGGTATCAGAGCTGCTTCGGTTTTTCCCGATCCTGTCGGAGCTATTATGAGTGTATGATACCCTCCAACTATGTATGGTAGAGAGAGCTCCTGGATCTCGGTAAACTCTACATATCCCTCCTCCCTCAGTATACTCATATATTCTTCGGTTAACCCGTACTCTGCCATCCTTTAGCGAGGATAATTCTACGAGGAGGTTAAAAGTAAGCTTTATCTAAGATAAAATGTTATCTTCGATAAGGAGGTTCCGAAAGGGGGTTGGAGGTAGGAGAGGTAAAATTCCCGCTTAGTGAAGCCTTCAGGTTTACTATAGAGAGTATAAGGAAGAGGTTTACACGCGCTATGATAACAGCTATATCAGTCATACTTAGCGTAGCTTTCTACGGAGCGACAAGATCTATGGGCGTAATATACGCTGAGCTATTACCTGGCTCGGCTACGATACAGGTATACCAAGTAGTTATGGCTGTCATAGCCTTAGTCGTATGTACGGTCGGTATACTTAATTCTATGCTTATGGCTGTTACAGAGAGGACGAAGGAGATAGGGACTATGAAGTGTCTAGGTGCCATGGACTCGCATATCCTAACCATATTCCTTCTTGAAGCCGCTATCATAGGTTTACTCGGAGGTTTAATAGGCGGTGTAGCAGGCCTCGTCGTAGGCATAGCATCGACTTGGGGTCAGGTTGCAGGTCTAGGATCCCTACCTGTACTAGGTCTGATACTAACGCTCACCGAATCCCTAGGAATATCTATACTATTATCGATCGGTGCTACGCTATATCCAGCATACTATGCAGCTAAACTTAATCCGGCTGAAGCGTTAAGGTTCGAAGTCTAAGCTTGGATCGTAAAACTTATTAAATTCCTATCCCGCTCTATTTTAGGATTCTCCAAGCTGGTGATAGCTATTGTTATAAATGCATATATCGCTATGCGACTGGTATACAAGCCTCTCGTTAGGTTTGGAGGTGTATCTCGGGTTGAAGCCTATGAATATAGCTGAGAAGATCCTTGCTAAAGCTTCAGGTAGAGATTACGTCGAACCAGGAGAGATAGTGGATGCAAAGGTCGATAAGGTCATGTTTCACGATCTAACAGGTCCTATGACGCTTAAGGTATTCGAGGAGATGGGTGGAGGCTCGGTATGGAATCCAGATCGTATAGTAGTTATATTCGATCATATAGTTCCGGCTAGTAGTATAACCGCCGCGGAGAACCATGTTAAGCTTAGAAAGTTCGTGAAGGTTCAAGGTATAAAATGGTTCTACGATGTTGGTCGTGGAGGTATATGCCATCAGGTTATGGTGGAGAAGGGTCATGTATGTCCGGGTGAGCTTATAATCGGTGCTGATTCTCATACATGTATGTATGGTGCCCTCGGCGCATTCGCTACAGGTGTAGGTGCCACAGATATGGCTGCTACGCTACTTACGGGTAGGATATGGCTTAGAGTACCTGAAGCCGTTATGGTGAGGTATACAGGGAAGATGCCTAGATACCTATCGGGTAAAGATCTCATACTTTATACGATAGGTGAAATAGGTGCTGACGGCGCAAACTATAAAGCTGTGATATATTCTGGCGATGTTATAAGGGGTTTACCGATGGATGATAGATTTACGATGTCCAATATGGCTGTAGAGATGGGTGCTAAAACCGGTATAGTAGAGCCGGATGATGTGACGCTCTCCTATCTAAAGGATAGGGTTAGTGAGTGTTTTACTATATTGGGAAGCGATAGGGGTGCTGAGTACAGTGAGGAATACGAGTTTGATGTATCAGATATAGAGCCTCAAGTAGCATGCCCGTATAGGGTCGATAACGTTAGACCGGTATCCGAGGTTGAAGGTATCTCCGTAGATCAAGCTTTCATAGGTTCATGTACTAATGGTAGGCTTTCAGATCTAAGGATAGCGGCGGAGGTATTGAAGGGTCATAAGGTTAGTAGAGACACGAGGCTTATAGTGATACCCGCGTCTCAGGATGTTTACCGTGAAGCTTTAAGAGAGGGTTTGATAGATGTGCTACTAGAATCTGGGGCTATGATCTGTAATCCTACGTGCGGTCCGTGTATAGGTGTACATCTAGGCGTACTATCCTCAGGCGAGGTTTGTATAGCTTCGATTAATAGAAATTTCATAGGACGTATGGGTAGCCGTGAATCTAAGGTTTATCTAGCATCTCCGGCAACCGTCGCCGCCTCTGCTATCGAAGGCAGGATAACGGATCCTAGGAGATATCTTAAGGGGATAGCGTGATGAGGATAGAAGGTATAGTCGTTAAGGTCGGCGACCATATAGATACAGATGTAATAATACCTGGGAGATACCTCGGTATAACGGACCCCTCAGAGCTTGGAAAGCATGCATTGGAGGGTCTAGATCCAAGCTTCCCGGCTAGACTTAAACCTGGGGTTATCCTCGTAGCAGGTAGGAATTTCGGGTGCGGCTCGAGTAGGGAGGAAGCGCCGGTAGCTCTGAAAGCTGCTGGTGTTAGATGTATAGTAGCCGAATCTTTTGCTAGAATATTCTACAGGAATGCTATAAACGTAGGTCTACCTATAGTAGAGTGTAGCGGTATTCATAGTTATACGAGGGATGGAGATAGGCTATCGGTCGATCTATCCTCAGGTGTAGTGGAAGCGGTCGGTCGACAGTTTAGGTTTAAACCTCTACCAGATTTCATTCTTAGAATCCTAGAGGATGGCGGTTTAACGAACTATATACGTAAGCTTAGGGGGCTTCCTACTTGAAGTTTAAGGTAGTGTTGATCCCTGGGGATGGTATAGGTCCTGAACAGGTAGATGCTTCTAGAGGTATACTCTATACGCTACCCAATTTGTATGGTTTTGATGTAGAGTATCTAGAGGTCGAAGCTGGGGATGGATGTAAGGCTAGGAGAGGTGTAGCCCTACCTGATGAAACTTTGAACGTTTTGAAAGAGTCACATGCATGTCTCAAGGGTCCGGTAGGTGAAACCGCAGCCGAGGTTATCGTACGTTTAAGGCAAATATTCGATCTATACGCTAACGTGAGACCTATAAAATCTTATCCAACCCCTATCCCGCCGCTTAAAGGCGATGTAGATTTCGTGATAGTGAGGGAGAACACTGAGGATGTATATAGAGGGCTCGAATTTAAGCCTACCCCTGATATAGCGGTGTGCCTTAGGGTTATATCGAGGAAGGCTTGCGAGAGGATCGTTAGATACGGTTTCGATCTAGCTAGAAAGAGGAGGAGGAAGGTTACGATAGTACATAAATCGAACGTTATGAAGGTCTCCGACGGTTTATTCGTGGAGGTCTCTCGGGTTATCGCTAAAGACTACCAGGATGTATCTCTAGAGGAGATGTATGTAGATGCAGCTGCATACCATATGATAACGAATCCTAGGCGATTCGATGTGATAGTTACGACGAATATGTTCGGAGATATACTTTCAGATGAAGCGGCGGCTCTCATCGGAAGCTTAGGTCTAGCTCCATCGGCTAATATAGGGGAGAGGTTTGCTCTCTTCGAACCGGTACACGGTTGTGCACCAGATATAGCTGGTAAAGGTGTAGCTAATCCGTGTAGCCTCATACTATCCGCATCTATGATGTTCGTATGGCTTGGAGAGAGATACGGGGTGGAGGAAGCTGTAAAAGCTGGTTTAGCTCTCGAGAAGGCTACAATCCAAGCTTTAAGCGAAGGCTTCGCTACACCCGATTTAGGCGGTCGATATACTACTAGCGAAGTAGCAGGAGCTGTAGCCTCCAAGCTTGGAGGGATACATGTGTGAGCGGTAATCCTCGGATAACTATATTCGATACGACCCTTAGGGATGGAGAACAGACACCCGGCGTAGCTTTAACACCGGATGATAAGCTCGTTATAGCTAGACAGCTCGATAGGCTCGGCGTAGATATTATAGAAGCTGGCTTTCCGATAACCTCTAAAGGTGAGGTTGAAGCTATCCGGCGTATAGCGTCTGAAGGCTTATCTGCTAAGATCTGCGCTCTAGCTAGATGCACCAAACCCGATATAGATGC
>JANXEK010000019.1 GCA_025058595.1 Candidatus Bathyarchaeota archaeon | reverse complement strand
GCTATTAAACCGAACGTTGCTTCCCGGCCGAAGCCTTTTTTATGGCTTTCAGGTACCATCTCATCGGCGACGACGAAGAGCATTGCTCCAGCTGCGAACGCTAAACCCCATGGGAGAATGGAATACGAGACCAATAATAATATTAATCCTAGCAATCCCCCTAGAGGCTCGACAAGCCCGGTTAACGTTGCATGACCTATAGCTTTAGAGGCATTATATTCCTCTCTTAGAAGCGTTAGTGCTACAGCTAGACCTTCAGGCATATTCTGTAATCCTATAGCTGTAGCGATGACCAACCCAGCTGCGATATCACCCGTACCGAAGCTTACACCTACGGCTAACCCCTCGGGAAAATTATGTATCATGAGAGCGATCACTATCAACCAGATGCGCGGTAGCTTTGATGATGCCCCCTCAGCTCCTGCAACCGGGTGGAAATGTGGGATAAATCGATCTATCAAGTGGATTGCAAGCGCACCTGCTCCAAGGCTTATAGCTGATACTAGCGAGCCACCTAGCTCGATCGCTGGTACGAGGAGACTAAAAGCTGTTGCAGCTAGCATAACACCGGCAGCAAACCCCAGCATAACATCAAACATATTATCTGAAACCCTCCTAACTAGTATTATCGGTAGAGCTCCTACACCGGTAGCTAAACCGGCTATGAGACTTGCAGAGAATCCAGCCAAGAATGGCTCCATCGATACCCCTCCCAGGGTATTTGCGGGTAATCCCGAGTTAAATGTTAGAGAAAGCTATAAGTTTTCCTCTTAACTCGAGATGTCCCCCAGGTCGAGTCCGTATAGAGATCCAGTAGAGGTGAGAGGTGGATAGAGATACCGGGAAGCCTAGCTTCAGTGTAGAATTGGATGAACAGGTAGCCGTTAGATATGAAGTGAAAGTTGAAAGGTAAATCTAGCCTATAGGTTTAACGATACGCTTACTCCTTACCACGGCTTTAGTCCATCTACCATATTTTATCCATGCTAGAGATAAGCCTCCCCCTATGAAGTTACTTAAAGCTAGGGATAGCCATACTCCGAAGGAACCCATACCCATATTGAACGCTAGTATAAAGCCTAGTAAGATTCTTAAAACCCATAACCTGAGCACCCCTATAAGTGTAGGTATCACTGTATGTCCAGATCCTCTGCCAGCAGATAGAGCTACCTGGAATAAACCGAAGAATGATAGAGATGGTAATACGATTTGAAGGAATAGGGAGGTCTCCTCTATTATCTCCGTATTATCTGCGAATACATCTGCGAGATTCCATCTGATAGGGTACAGTATAGCAGCACCTACGGCTACACTCAGGAATATTACTAGAGCCGATTTCAACGCTACCTCCCTAGCTCTCCTCTCCTCACCCGCGCCTATATTCTGCCCTATCATAACAGCTGTCGCCCCGGTTAAACCCCATAGAGCAGCGTCAGCTATATCCATTATGATGAATCCTATAGCATAAGCTGCGGCGGCTAATACTCCAAGCATATTAACGATTCTCAGCTGGAGTAGGAATGCAAACCCGTTCATAGAGCCTGTAGCTAGTATAGGTAGCCCTATACGCATAACTGTACATACCCATTCGACATTTATATCCTTCGTGAGTTTCAGCTTGAATTCAGGATAGCTTTTCATGAATATGTAAGCCATAGCCGACATGGAGATGATCTTACCTATAACGTCTGTTAGAGCTGCACCTATAACACCGAGTCTAGGGAATGGGCCTATACCTAGGACTAGGAATGGATCGAGTATAATGTTTACTGTTACAGCTACTATATTGATAAATGCGGGTCTTCTAGTATCGCCCAACGCCTGAAGAAGAGTAGTATAGGTTAACACTATGTAATTGAGGAATATATCTATAGAGATAATCCCGGAGTAGTCGATAACATAGCCTAGCATCTCCTCAGGTGTAGACAGTATTACTGTGAATATATACTCTCTAAGAGTGAGTAGTAGTAGGCATAGGGATAAGCCTGAAACGATAGAGGCTGTCATGAAACGTGAGGCTTCATATGTAGCTTCTTTGAAGGATCTACCACCTATATATTGAGATACTATGCTAAGGTTAGCAGCATTCAACGCATTCAAGAGAGCTTGGAATAACATAAGAATCGGGCGGGTCTGTCTCGGTGCAACTACGCTAAGCTCGCTATAACTGCTAAGCCAGTACGCATCAGCGACATTATATGCTATTGTAACAAGCTGGTTAAGCATAGGAGGTATACCGAGCCACATAAGCGTACGTAGTATAGGACCCTCGATTATCCTATCCCTATACCTACTTATAGTACGATACTCACTATCATCATCTGAGCTATCTACCATAACCCCTCTAGTTTAGGGGAGGCACTCTTATAAGAGTTTATCGATTAAAATATTGTGGTCCAACTTAAGTATAGCTTCGATGCTAGCTGGAACGGTATCTAGCTTCTCATGCTATCTACAGCGGTCTATAGCTTACCATCGGTCGATGCTCTATCGATCTTAAGATTCATCGTAAGATAGCTTACCGTAAAGCCTAGGGATCTATATAGCGATAGGGCCGCTTCGTTCCTCGGATTAACCTCGAGATATACCTCTGATACCCCTCTAGCTTTAAGCTTATCTATGAGGTTTAGTAGGATACTCCTACCTATACCCATACCTCGATAGCTTTCATCTACGACTAAGAACTCTATAAATCCATATCTTTCACCCTCCACGTTCTCCATAGATCCTATGATGTATCCTCCCCCAGCTCCTACGATCCTCCCGTTAACTTCCGCTACCAGTATAACACCATTTCTAGATACTCTTCTGAGAAACCTTTTAATCAACCTAGCCTTACTAGGCTTACCCTCGAGAAACACTAGCTGTTTGAGAAGATCTACGACAGCATCAGCATCTATATACCTATACCTTCTCACAACTACGCTTAAAACTCAATTGCTCTCAACCATCATGATAGATCTACCAACCCTGATATTTCAGGTTGTAAATGGATCTATATAAGGTTTTGTATACCATGTTCCAACAGAACGGGAGACTATGAATGGTGTATATATACGTGCTACCCGAAGTTTTAATCGGTTAGGGATATATAGCCGGAGCGTTATAGACCGTATCTCGGGGTGTGGTGGGTTGAAGATAGGTTGTACAGCCTATTCTTACCGTAAACCTATCGTCGAAGGTAGAATGAAGCTTGAAGATTTCATAAGGATCTGCGGAGGCTATATGCTCGATGGTGTAGAGCTTACAGGCTACTATTTCGAATCTACCGATAGAAGCTATCTTAAGAAGATCAAGAGGTTATGTTTAGATTATGGTTTGGATATATACGGTACGGCTACCAGGAGTGATTTCTGTAAACCTTCCAGGGATGATAGGATGAAGGAGGTAGAGAATATCGAACGTTGGGTTGATGTAGCATGCTTCCTAGGAGCGCCTACACTAAGAGTGTTCGCAGGTAGTATACCCCAAGGATATAGCTTCGATGAAGCTTTGAAATGGGTTGTAGAATCCCTAAAGATATGCGGATCCTATGGTGAAGAATGCGGCGTAGTTATAGCTATGGAGAATCACGGCGGGATCACAGCTACAGCTGAACAAGTATCACAAATACTGGATTCGGTAGATTCTGAGTGGGTTAGATTAACCCTAGATCTAGGAAACTATAAGACGGATCCATATAGAGAGATAGCTGAGAGCTTAAAGTATACCGTGAATATACATGCAAAATGTCATAAACCCACACCTATAAGGGTAGATGAAGCGATAGATTATCCTAGGATAATACCCCTACTAAGAGAACACGGATACAACGGATATCTATCCATAGAATATGAGGGAACCACGCCGGCAGAGGAAGCTGTACCGATAGTTATAAACGGTTTAAGAAAGCTCTTAGGTAGAGTCGAATGAATCTATCGAATAGCTATATCCTGAAATCTGCATTTATAAAAGTACAGATATTTTAACTTCAATTAGATAGCTATTCAACGGATAATTTAATGATAACTAAATGAGGAAAGGGACAAAAGAGGTGAAGCATTTTTGTAATATTGAATAGAGTTTTAAAGATCAGAGGAATACCATGTCGGAGGATAAGAAGCTTAATTTCCGTCACGTATCTATCGTTCGATGATAGATGAATACTGGTAACTCTATTTGCCTAGTAGGTGATATTAACAGTTATGGATTCATGGATATCGTTACCGGCAGTTATGCCGATTTAACTTTCGAGAAAGATTATCTAGTCTGGTATGAGTATCCAGATTGGACTAGATATGATAGCTAGAGTGAATCTTAAAGCTGGCGGAATGCTAATAGATGGCGATTATGTAAACGAAGTTATAGCTAAGCCCAATACATTCGAGCCTACCATTAGGGTGGGAGGATTGAACGAGGTGGAAGGATGCTTAGAGAATTTCATGCAAGAACCTATAACGGGGTAATATTCTCAGAGACAAGAGTTCGAGTAGTGGATTTAAACAAAGATAGAATCCTAGATATCGCTATGAGTGAAGCTGAAAGCTATATCAGTAGATTGGTATGGTTTGAAGGCCTAGATTATAGGATGCGTATGGTAAAGAGCAGCTATCCCATCCTATAGTCTAGGTGTAGCAGATTTCGACTGCGATAGTTTCATCGATATATTCGTAGGAGGGGTGCATTTAGATAGAAACTCGATCCGAAACTTATAATCTACCTCGATAACGGTGACAGTACGTTCACCTAGTATATCATAGATAGGGGAACGAGAGCTCATGAAGCAAAGGTAGCAGATATAAGCGATACGGAGAAGCATCCGTAGTAGGGAAGCTGTTTAAACCAAAAAGACAAGTAGACTTCTGGGAAAACCTAGCTGGTAGATAACGAGTAGGCTCTATAAAGATATCTGCCATGCCTCCCCCCTTCTCAGATAAAAGGCAGAAACCTACAGGCTAGCGTAAACAAATTCATCTTTAAACTCCTAGATGAGGATGACCCCGGGTCCTTTCCAACTGTAAACCTTGAAGGCAGAAGGCTAGGTAATTTACGGACCCGCCGGGATTCGAACCCGGGACCACCGGCTCCGAAGGCCGGTACGCTATCCTAGCTGCGCTACGGGTCCCTAACTTATCGAGTTACTGTAGATCCTCTCCTATTTATCGTTTTATATTCTCGGTGTTGATAGCTTTATCTCGATCTTCTATCTAGCTTTATAGAATCTGAGGGTAATCTTGGATGCCATATGTATTGAGGTTGTTTGATCCCTGGCGTAGTCCTATGTGTACTTGTCCTCCTAAGTATAGCTTATCTCCCTACACTGGGTGTGGTCATATGTGTAGGTATTGCTATATAACTTCATATGTAAGGTATGGGTTTAAGCCTAGGGTTAAAGATAGGTTCATCTCTAAGCTTCTTCTAGATCTTAGAAACGCTGACCTATCTATACCTGTATCCATATCCAATAGTTCTGATCCCTATACTCCTGAAGAATCCACATTGAAGGTCACGCGGGAGGTTTTAAGGATTCTAGCTTCCACCGGCTGTAAAGTGATAGTTTTAACAAAATCAAGTATGGTTGTTAGGGATATCGATATCCTACGTAGAGGTATATTCACAGTTAGTATAACTATAACTACTCTAGATGATGGGATCGCTGAGATTCTAGAACCATATGCTCCGCCCCCATCATCCAGGATTAAAGCTTTAAAGATGCTCTCAGATGCGGGTATACCATGCTCTGCCAGGATAGATCCTATAATTCCAGGGATTAATGATGATTCTAAAGCTCTAGCTAAGCTTATAGGAAAGCTTGCGGAGGCTGGCGTGAAGCATATAGCTTCATCGACGTATAAAGCTAAACCTGATAATTTCAGACGTTTAATCGAAACTCTACCTGAAAGATCGGCTTTACTGCGGAGGTTATACTACGAGGAGGGTTCTATCATTCATGGTGTAAGATATATGCCATCTAGGCTTAGGTTAGACTATATGCGTATGGTTAAGGAGGTGGTTGAAGCATATGGTATAACGTTCTCATCATGTCGTGAAGGGTTCCGTGAACTACAAAGCTCACCTACATGCGATGGAACGCACCTTATATCATCGGTCGATCGTAGCGGATTGAAGATAGGTTTAGACTGCTACGATGTAGAGGGGATTGGGTAAGTTTCATCATACATTCTCTTAGCACCCTTCCTGTAGGCTTCAACTATAGCCTTTATATCCCCGCCATATACCCTACGGCATTCATCTATAAGTTTCAGAACTCTTCCGATACCATACCTTATGATCACACTCATAAGGCTACATAGAATCCTATTCCTAGTAGAAAGCTTGAAGTATTCATTCATAAGTATCGGTGTCCATCTCAAGTTATGCTCCCAGCATTCGAGTATAAGCTCAGAGTGTTTAAGCGTTAGATCTTCAAGCTTAAAAGATCTAACTTTATCCTCTAGAGATCCGGCTGCTACAAAGAATAGAGGTACTACAAGACTTTTGAAGGATTTAAGATTCCTCACAAGCTCTATACTATAATCTACATCCCTAGGTTCTTCGTTTGGTAAGCCTACTATCATAGTACCGCATGGAACCCAGTTGTTATCTGCGAGTATCTGGAATGCTTCTACGACGACGTCAGGCCAATCCTCAGGTCTAAACGGTTTGCATTTACCCCTCATATGTATGGACATCATCCTAGGGCTGCCAGTCTCTATACCTGTCTGCCCGCTTATCCATCTATTCTTCGATAAACCTAGGAGTGAAGATAGATTCTCTATAAGCCTAGGTGTAGCGACAACCGTGGAGAGTGTGAAATGACTTATACTCACACTTGTGACGCCTGGTTCCGAGAGTACGGATTTGAATAGCTTCATAACGGCTTCAGGGTTAGCCTCTATACCTTTAGCGCCGTATCTTAAAACATCCTCCCCATGCAGTAACGGATTCCTACCCCCCCTAACAGTAACCCTAACCTCCTCTAATATATCCTCTAGAGGTCTACATCTAAACTTCAGCATAGTAGGTACACAAAATGCACATCCTCTACCACATCCCCTAGATATCTCGACTAAACCGCATACGGCAGGTCTCCTAATCGTAGGCATCTCTTCGACATCAACTACATCCCCGTATACGATGCTAGGTATCTCCTCTCCTCTAATAGCCTTCTCGAATAGAGGGCCTACGACCTTCTCTCCTTCACCTATAATGACGCAATCGATCCCAAGTTCATTGCGGACGCTTTCACTCTCAAGTTGCCATGCACCTGGTCCACCGACTATAACCTTAATATTCTTACGGTATTTTGCTAAGGTTTGATTCGATAGAAGCTCCCTAAACTTTATAGCCATGTACGCTTCTCCACCTAATATCTCTGTGAACGTCGTCGTTGCAGGACCTATACCTAACGGATCATTTTCAGATAAACCTATAACCCTAGTCGAATCCCCTATAAATCTGTCTATGTAATCCGGATGAGCTACGGCTACCTCCTCCTCACTGAAACCATAATCTAGAAGAGCAGCTTCGATCTTCCTCAAACCATAGCTCGTATAAAGAGGTGAACCCCTTCTATCGACTTTAACAGAAGGGCAGAATATATTGAAGTAGGCCCAATCGGGTATAACACCTTTAGGTATACATGCGCTAAAACCCATAAATATGGCTCCACCATACTCGCTCATCAGAGTTCTATCAGAGGTGAGTACGATCTTATATCCTCCCAAGGTTACCACCAGGATTGAGCATGGTAAAGTCTTATTCTTCCTAATACTAGGTGGAAAGAGAATATTAATGTCTTTCGTTTTGTTAAACCGATCTATTAGGTTTGAAAAACCTTAAACCCGAGATATTCAGAAAGAGGGTCATAATAGAAGGGTTCTACGACGTCGAAAT
Organism: Candidatus Bathyarchaeota archaeon; assembly: GCA_025058595.1. Lineage (GTDB taxonomy): Archaea > Thermoproteota > CALKCG01 > B24 > DRYS01 > DRYS01. Next base: position 21,830 of record JANXEK010000019.1, on the reverse strand, counting down.
GAATGAGGGATTCGTAAGAAGCTTCTTAGTAGATCTCAGTAGAACTTTAGGCATGGATATAATAGTAGGTCCTATAGTATTCTCACCGGATAGATATTCTAAACTCCATCATGGTGTGGGAGGATATCTAGCGTGGGTTGGATCCGGGGTTTCTATCTATACATGGAGAGATCATAAATTCTTCACGTTAGATGTATACAGTTGCATAGATTTAGGTACAGCTAAACTAGTATCCTATGTATCCTCTAAGCTTAGATGTAGCGAGATCGTATGGTGTGAAGTAAGCTACGAAAGCTAAGCATCGTATCCCTTACTCCATGTATCCTCGGCGTAGGATAGAGCTTCAGAGCCATATATACTGGAAGCTATCATAATGCTATACTCGTAGTTACGATTTAAAGAATTCTTAGTCCAATCATGGCTACCGGCTAATACATAGAAGCCATCTACAACTAAAAGCTTACTATGAGTAGCGATAGCTTTATCTCCATCAAGCCTTACGGGTATGCCGTATGATTTAAGCTTAGCTATAGTCTCAGGATAGTTGAAAGCGGTCTCCTCATCGAATAGAACCTTAACATTAACTCCTCTTAGATATGCATGTATAAGCGTGTCTATCAATATGTTAGCAGGGTTACCTTCATCCATAGGATTGGATTCAACTGCATACATCACTAAGTATATGCTACTCTTCGCATTAGCTATCAACCGGTATGCCTTCTCTAAATAGCTTCTATCAGGTAGAAGCTCCACCGTAATATTGATAGAACCCACTAACTTCTCATATCTACCGCTAACTATGTTTATAGCCTCCTCAAGCTCGGAAAGTCTGTTCATAAGCTCTAACCTAGCTTCCTCCATATAGGAAAGCTCTTCAACCATAGCCTCTATGATAGACGATAACCTACCTATCTCGGGTTGAAGCTGAACGTAACAGAGCATAAACCCTAATGTTAAGCCGAGTACTAGCATTAGAATGGATACAAGCATATAGCTATACCTATACATCCTACGTACCCCCATCATTTATAAGTTTTAGAACTTTCTTCCCCCTCTCCTGAGGTATAATCTTTAGCATACCAGAGGTAAACTCTCTATGGAACTCTCTTCCTTCGAGTAATCTATCCAAGAATACTGCTAAAGCCGATACCTCCGAGTGAGGCTGAGTTGTTATGGCTACATTCCAATCTGCAAGCTTATACACCACACCTGGAACCTTCTCCGAGCCTACTACTATGAGCTTATCTGATGGATCAATCCTGATAGAATCGATAACTTCTAGTAGCGGTAGTCCATACATCGTTAGATGCACGATCCTCCATCCGCTCCTCCTATAATTCTCGATAACTTTACGCCAATCCCCCTCGTATTTGATATCGAAGGGACCACCCCAAACTTCTACAACCCTAGATAGGCTATTCATAACGGTTTGATCCATATCGCCTGAGATTATGATTCCATCAGCTCCGAAAGCTCTAGCAGCTAACCCTACGTGAGTAGTTATCCTTCTATCCCTATGTATCCTATGACCCAGTCTCAGTACGTATATCCTCAACCCTACGTTTAACCCTTCCCTCAGATACCGCTAATATATCGGCTACGGTTAACACAAATTCAGAGCTATCCGCTACCTTAAATGTATAAGATGAAGTAGCCTCGAATAAGCTTATCTTAAGGATCTTCTCAAGCTTACTAGCTAGTTCTAAATCGGGTTTAAGCTTACCAGCTTCTATCCTCTGTATAACCGACGACTTCTCCCCGATGATACGAGCTAGATCCTCGATTCTCAAGCCACACCTCTCTCTAGCCTCTCTGATTATCCTACCATAATCTTGACGTAGTATCTTCGATTCAAGCTCCATGGATATATCGTCTCTCTCAAGGTTCGTACGTAGCTTAGGTTTAACAGTAGCAGAATCCCTCTTAATCTCACGTATCACCCTAGCTTTAGCTTTAGATGCGCATTCACCACAAACCTCGACTGTAGCTCCCTCAACCTCTATCTTCATAGCTCTAGATACCATCCTACCGCAGAGCTCGCAGATAGGCAACCTAGATACACCCTCCAGAACCATACTTAGACAGATTTATTTCAGTGTATATGACAATAAATAATATTTCGGTATGAGAGCGTTATCGAGTAGGGAAGCACGTAGACTTATGAAGCAGATGGGGTTGAAGGTTAACGAGCTGGATGGAGTGAAAGAGGTAGTCATAAGGATGGAGGATAAAGAGATAGTTATAGAGACTCCATCTGTATCGGTACTAGAGGTTTCGGGGCAGAAGATATTCCAGGTTCTAGGCTCGACTAAAGAGAGAGCTATCGAGAAAGCTGGTGTAAAAGTATCTGAGGAGGATGCACAGCTGATCGCAGCTCAACTGAACATACCTCTCGAGGAAGCTATAGTTGCATTGAAGGAGACGTCTGGAGATATAGCCGAGGCGATAATGCTTATACAATCGCGTAAGAATCTATAGATAATTCATATAGTGGTATTGTAGGGGTATGGAAGTCACTATAACCTGCGATAGATACCTTATCTTCAGTTCTAGAACATTAAGCTAAATATACTGATCATCCCCATATTTCTTCTCTGGTATGGGTAGGGCGCGTATAGCTACTATCTGTTTAGCATCCAGAGGATATCCCTCAGTCGAAGAGAATCGTAGGTATGCATTGAAGCTTATCGATGAAGCCCTTAAGGTCGAACCAGACTTGGTATGCTTTCCAGAAGCTTTCACTACGTTCACTGTTAGGAAGTATAGATCTATAGATGATCTCGCCGAGGAGGTAACAGGACCCACCGTCGAAGCCTTCTCTAAGAAGGCTATCGAATATAATTCTTACATAATCTGCCCGATAATAACCAGGCATGATGGTAAGATATGGAACTCGGCTATAGTTATAGGTAGATCTGGAGAGGTTATCGGTGTGTACGATAAGGTTCACCCTGTAACCAGTACGTATGACTATACGGTTTTCGAGGATGGCGTAACACCTGGTGGAGATTATCCCGTATTCGATCTAGATTTCGGACGTATAGGTATACAGATATGCTTCGATATATGCTTCCCTGAAGGATGGAACGAATTAGCGCGTAGAGGAGCTAAGATGGTATTCTGGGTATCAGCATATAACGGAGGATTCCCCCTACAAGCCTACGCCTCCATTAATAGATACTATATCGTATCATCTGTTCGTACCGATAGATCTATGATAATAGATCCGTGTGGACGTATACTAGCGGAAACAGACTCCATAATGAACGTAGCATACTATGATGTAAGCTTAGACTACACCGTATGCCACCATGACTTCAACTATAGCATCCCAGATCTGATTCTAGATAAGTATGGTGATAAGGTAAGGATTAGATCATATAGGGACGATGCTCTATTCATAGTCGAGTGTATGGATGAAAGCATAAAGGTGGATGATCTCCAAAAGGAGTTAGGCTTCGAAAGCTTCCAGCAGTATATCGATAGACATAGGTATGCATACAAATGCATCTATGATGGTAGGATTCCGCCTCCCCAGAAAGCTACTCACGGATCTAGACCTCCATACCAGAAATGGTTGTAAATGGATGCGATGGAGAGAGATATATGGAGCCCTGCATCATCGCCCCTTTTCTGTTGAAGCGAAAAATTGATAACCCCCTCACGTAACTAGGATACTAAGAGCGGTGGTGGTCTAGACTGGTTAGGATGGGGGCCCCCCAAGCCTCCGGTCGCGGGTTCAAATCCCGCCCACCGCATCGGATGCTACGGAGGATTTAGTATAGATGAATCGGGAAGATTCTAAACCCCTCATCCTATCAGTCCTAGTTAAACCGGTCTCAGCAGATTGCAACCTCTCATGCGCCTACTGTTTCTACCTATCTAAAGCTAGCCTCTACCCCGAAGTGGATGTCCATAGGATGAGCGATGAAGTTTTAATGAAACTTACAGCTCAGATTCTTTCTCTATCGGGTGAAACGATATCTTTCTGCTGGCAGGGTGGTGAACCGACTCTAGCAGGTATAGATTTCTATAGGAAAGCTCTGCGATACCAATCTATGTTTAAAGCACCGTTTCAGATGGTCGAGAATAGCCTACAGACGAACGGTATACTCATAGACGATAGATGGGCTAGCTTCCTATCTAGATACGATTTCCTAGTCGGTGTAAGTCTTGATGGACCTAGAGAAGTGCACGATCGCTATCGTAAAAATCGTAGAGGGTTGGGTTCGTATGAAGCTGTGGCTAGATGTATAGATACACTGCGTAGATACTCCGTAAAATTCAATATATTAACCGTAGTTAGCAACCTCAACGTTAGGGATCCTAAAGGTCTCTATAGGTTTATGGTAGATATGGGTTTCAGATACCTTCAATTCATACCATGCGTAGAGAGAGGTTCAGACGGAGAGGTAGCAGACTACTCGGTAACACCCGAGGATTACGGTAGATTCGTATGCGAAATCTTCGATGAATGGTTTAACGATGGTAATCCTGAAATCTATGTTAGAGAGTTCGAGGATATACTGATATCCTATGTATTCGGCGATACGCCTAGCTGTATATTCGGGCGTAGATGCGGTAGGTATATCGTAGTAGAGTATAACGGAGATGTATACCCATGCGACTTCCACGTCGATCGTAGATGGCTGCTAGGGAATATAATGGAGGATGACCTAGAAAATATCGTTACAAGCGAAAAATTCGTTGAATTCTTATCTATAAAAGATAAACTTAAAGAACGATGTGGAGATTGTAGATGGTTAAGGTACTGTAATGGTGGATGCCCTAAGCACTGGGAGATCAGAAACTATTCTGAGAACTATCTCTGTAAATCCTATAAGATGTTCTTCGAACATGCTCACGATAAATTCATTCTACTCAAAACTACTATCGAATCTAGTATAGGCGTCAAATAATCGATCATATCGGGAATGGATCGATCTCATGTGGCTCATAGGATCTAGGTGGAGTAACTCTAGCATCCGATGGAGGTGGAATGTAACCTCGCGTTAGTAATGGATCGTTTGTCTCCTTCATCCAATTATACAGCTTGGAACGCATGTATCTCAGTATATCGCTATAGCTTTGGTCACCGGCTAGGTTAACCTTCTCCAGTGGATCCTTATGTAGATCGAAAAGCATCTCGATAGGTCGAACCCTATCGAAATACCCATATCTACGAGCAACTTCCTTTGATGGACTTGGATCTACGTTAGGCGGGAACCAGTATGGCCTCCACTCAAAGCTTCTAATATATTTATATCGATCTGTCCTAACACCTCTAATAGGATCGTAAGCTGCATGGTATGTAAGCTCTAGGTATATCTCATCGTGTAATCTGTCTTTTTCACCTCTGATTAACGGTAGTATACTCTTACCCTGAACTTCTGAAGGTATAGGTATACCGCATACGTCAAGTATGGTAGGCATTATATCGATATTCGATAGGAGAGCTTCGATCCTCTTACCTCCATAGAATGGCTCAGGTCCGCGTATCAATAGAGCAACCTCTATCCCTGGATCGAATAGTGTAGCTTTAGCTCCTGGGAAGGCTATACCATGATCCGTAGTGTATACGAATATCGTTTCCTCGTATAGTCCTGTATCCTCTAATGCATCTGCTATGGAGCCTATGCTTTCATCCATCATACGAATTAATATGTTTAACCCGCCGATATCCCTCCTAACATCTGGTTCATCAGGTAGGTAGGGCAGAGGCTTTATCCCATCTATAGGCTCCCTATACTCAGGAAATGGTCTATGCGTTTCAGAAAATCCTACCATAGCAAGGAACGGCTTTTTAGGCCTAGATTTCAGGAAATCTAATAGTAAAGGTGTAATATCGGTACAAGAGTTACTCTTACCCTTCACAACATTCTGATATCCTAGAAGATATGGATCTGGCGACTCATGCTGGAAACCGAACAAATACGTCTGATAACCGTTCTCCGCGAGTATAGCTGGTAAGAGTTTACATACGCCAAGCCTAAAGCCTCTATGTGTTAAACCTATTAATCCATGGTTATGCGGATACAACCCCGTTAGTATAGATGCGCGGCTAGGACTACATTGTGGAGCTGTACAGTATACGTTAGTGAAGACAAGGCCATCCCTTGCTACCCTATTAAAGCTAGGAGTGTCGACACCTACTCCGTAGCATCCTAGATGTCTACCAGTATCATGAGATATAACAATCAATACATTCGGTTTACTCATGTTAAACCAAAATATCCAGGTAGGTTATAGCAATTTATACGTTAATCTATCCTAGATACCGTTCTGATCATCCTATTATGAATCCCCTTTTCCCAAAATTGATCTCGTATCCTTTTAGCCACTTGCGGTTATAAATGAAGGTGGAATAGCAAAATGCTAAAACAAGCCTACCGAATCAGGAAGTATTAATGAGATACGCGTTGGCTAATACCTAAAAGCCATTTTATTTGGCGTAAATTTTATATGTCTACAACTTGCCGGGAAGGTTTTGTTGAAGAGGAAAATCTAGCCATACCTCCTCAGAAATTCTTTCCTGATGATTCCGCTAGGATAAAGGCTTTTATCGGTAGAGGTTTGAGTGCACCCATCTTAGAAGCACCTTCAGTATAGCTGTAGGGTATGTATAGCCAGTTTTAGAGTTTTTATTAATTAATAATCAGGCGAAAAAGATGGGGATTATAGTATAGCTTCGATGGATACAGGGATACCGTATCCTACTATTATATATCTAGGATGGCGATCTCGCTTAAACCACTTAAACTATTCATCTTGATTCTTCCATCAGATATGGTGTAAAGTATATCGTCTATGTAGATAGCTCTATTTATGAATAGCTCGCTATACATCCATAGCTTCTCTTCCATCTTACCGTTAGGCTTAACATTATCAATATGCGTTATCCTACCTACATACTCGATACCTGCATCGGATATCCTTAACACATATACACCTTGCCATACAGGCTCTCCGTATGCGTATGGCGGAGGATTATCTCCACCGTATAGGTCTAGATCTATCTTCGCCTCCAGGATAGGTAGTATTACCAGGTTATTCCTATAGTCTACGAGTAGAGCTTTATGATCTCTTAATACTGGTGTATCTGTCCCTCTATCTCCTATAACATACTTACCGATTTCCACAGGGCTCGATACATCCCTAACATCGAATAGCGATATCTTAACACCCTGATACCAAGCGAAATCCCCCTCCTCAGCTTCTACAGTCTCCTTACCTATACCTATTAGATAGCCTCCACCATATGGATGTAGGTAGTCTGAGTAACCCGGTATCTTAAGGTATCCTAAAACCCTAGGATTATATGGATCCGATAGATCGATTACGAACAGTGGATCCACCTTCTTAAAGGTTACTAAATAGCATCTCTCGCCTACGAATCTAGCTGAATACATATTCTCACCTGGAGCTAAACCTTCCAACCTCCCTATAATACTCATATCCTCTACTCTAGCTACGTATACGTTCGTAGAGAGTTCGATCTCACCAGTATTCGACCGTGTTAGTATCCTAACGAAGCCTTGGGTGGATGTAGCTACCCTGAAGTAGCCGTTATACTCATCCATAGAGAACTGGTTTAAAACTATACCTGGAACCTCCGTAGAGGCTTTCGCTTCGAGTTTAAACCCGTCCATGGCTATCCTATAGATAGACGAGGAAGCTTCCTCACTCCATCTAGGCATAGCTAGGTAGATATTCTCTCTGGAGACGTATACAGCTCCAGCATAGCCTACGAGAAGGCTCTTAACAATGTATTCACCGCTATCTACATCTACCGCTAATATATTGGTGTAGGAGTATGGACCCATACTATCCTCGACGTAACTTATATCCCTCGGATCGATCTGGATACATATACCATCTAACTCAAATCCAGGTATAACAACCTCATCGCTAAGCCTATACACCTGCTGCGATGTGAATACATACACATAGCTTCCGATCATCCTAGAAGATACATAGCTGCCATCTATCTTGAAGCTCGACAGAACGTTGAGGTTACTTAGATCGTATATCGTAACCTCCGTCACAGCCTCCTCCCATACGATCGAATATATCCCGCTTACCTTCGATCTTACGTATACATCAGCTTCCTTACTATCGTTAACGACCCTTTCTACAAACCTAGCGTTCGATGATATAACTATAAGTTTACCTGGAGCTATGAAGAGGCCTTGCGGGGATCCATTCGTTCTAATCCTAGCTTCGACTACAGCTTCTTTAGGTGGATACGCTCTGATTATAACTACGCCTCCTCTGGATATAGCATATATATATCTTCCATCGGTTTTTACTATATCTGCTTCATCTACACCTTCCACCTGAACATTGGTGGTAGAATATTCAGCTGCAGGGGTGGATGTTTTAGAGGCGAAGGCTTCTAGTAATGCACCACCACGTAACGTATAGAAAATTGCTTCGATGCTCCTCTTAGTTTTTACATATTCTTCTAGTTCTCTGTATGAATTGAAGTTTCTAAGCTTACGAGACGTATATCCGTCGGTTAGATCCTCCATAATACTTCTATAATATGTAAACGCGTATATCGTCTGTAGAAGCACTGCCGCTACGGTTACCGCTACTAGAGTTAAGGCTACTTTTACGTTCATAACGCTCAATACCACAGTATATCATCCCGGTATATCGCTCTAACGTTTCGATTTATATTTCTAGAAGTTTGAACGCATATACCGGGTGTATCTAGGTTGCTGGTAATCGATGCTCATATGCATGTAGAGCATGAAGATCCAAATATAATATATGCTATGGAGGTTGAAGCTGGTGTAGATAGAGCTATAGTGTGGTCTATATGGAATCCATCTAGGGAATCGAACGATCTAACATTGAAAGCCTATGAAAGGTATCCTAACTTCTTCGTACCATTCGGTCATGTAAGACCCTCGGATCCATACTGGAGAGAGGAGCTTAGAAGGATAGCTGGGGATCTAGGATGGAGTGGGTTAAAGCTGCATATAGGTGAATTTACTGTTAGTCATGCTCAAAGAATCAACGATCTATCCTACAGATACTTTAGAGGTGTTGATGTAGAAGCTTTATTCGAAGTTGTAGGTGAAGCTCAGGATCATGATTTAATCGTAGTTATAGATGTATCCGGTAGATACGATATAGCCGAGGAGTTAGCTAGACGATTTAGGAGGAAGCCTATAATAATACCGCATCTCGGCGGAGATATACGTTTACTGGAGAGCTTCTGTAAGCTCGCTAGATCCTATGAGCATATCTACCTAGATACATCGTTCATACATGTATACAGGGTTGTATCTGAAGCTGTAACCTTAGCTGGAGCGGATAAGCTTATATGGGGTTCAGACGGCTACTGGATGCACCCGCTCGTAGAGCTTACGAAGATAAGGGTTTTAAAGCTTAGGAGGGAGGATGAGGAAAAGATACTGGGAGGGAATGTATCGAGGATTCTTGAAGGCTAGACTACGTATCTTACGATAACGCTTAATAGCTCCCCTTTATCCACGTCATAGATGCCTTTATCCGTTATCCTAGCGTGAGGTATAACCGGGAGGGCGAGTAGCGATATCATCGGTATAGGGTATGGATCCTCTACGCCTAGCATATACTCAGCTTCCCTGAATCTACGTAGTTCACCGGCTACTGTAGATACAGGTTCATCAGACATAAGCCCAGCTATAGGTAGTTTAACCATAGCTAGGATCTCCCCATCCCTAACGGCTATATACCCACCCTGAATCTCCCTAAGCTTATCTACCGCGAATATGATATCATCTAGCTTTCTACCTACAACCACTATGTTATGAGAGTCATGCGCTACGGTAGATGCTATAGCTCCCTCCCTTAAACCTATTCCATCTATGAAGCCTACAGTTAACCCTCCCCCTCTCCCATGCCTCTCTACTACGGCTACGTATGTATACCGCCCAGGATCGACAACCCCATATTTAACTCTAAGCTTATCGGTGAATATCTCTGTCTCTAGACCTTTAACCCTCAATATCCTAGCTTCCACATAGCCATCCACAATCGGAGCTTTAACCCTGAAGTCGTCGATGCTAAGCTTACCGATCTTAACGGTATTTAACACATCACTAGGCGGCGGTTTAGATTCTATGGGTACTACGAGCCTCCCATCATCTACGGTAAGTCTTCCATCGATGTAGACCCTCTTAACCTTAAACTTCTCCAAACTCTCTAGTACGACTATATCCGCTATCCTACCTGGAGCTATAGCTCCTAGATCGTTTAACCTAAGATGCAACGCTGGCCTAATCGTAGCCGCTTGTATAGCCTCCACAGGGTCTAAGCCTAGTTCTACAGCCCTACGTAAGAGAACATCCATATGCCCGTCAGATTCAAGTATATCTGGTGGCGTATCATCTGTAGCTAACAGTAGCCTACCTCTATCAGGTATACGTTTAACCCCTTCTACGAAGCCACTAGATTCTAGTAGGTATCGTCGAATCTTAACGTATAATCCACGTCTAACCTTCTCTAATGCTTCCTCGAACGAAAATATCTCATGATCAGCATTTATGCCTGCAGATATGTATCCATCTAGTAGTCTACCTGATAGTAGAGGTGCATGTCCATCTATAACCTTACCGTATGATCTTCCAACCTTAACTATATCTAGAATCCTTCTATCTAACCTCAGTAAGCCTAGATAATCCATAACCTCGCCTAACCCTATAGCATAGCTTTCACTTAACATAGAAGCTATATCACCAACATATATCTCGGCACCAGCTGTCTCCACATCTAGAACCGACGGTATACATGTAGGTATCCAGAGATATATCTTTAAAGGTAAGTTACGGCTAAGTTCAGCCATAACTTCGACTCCTCGAGTACCTAAAACGTTAGCTATCTCATGTGGATCCGCTGCTAAGCATGTAACACCTCGAGGTAGAATGGCTTCAGCTAACCTTCTAGGTGTAACCATACTGCTCTCTATATGTATATGAGAATCTATGAAGCCTGGAGATACGTACCTCCCATTAAGATCTACATGCTCTTCAGCTTTAAGCCCTTCTGCCCCCTTCTCTGCTATATACGCTATCCTATCCTTATATACTCCGATAGAAGCCTTATGGATCTCACCTGTAAATACGTTAACTAAGCAGCAGTTCTCCAGTAGTAGTGTAGCATTCCTCTCACCTTTACATACTTTTATAAGCTCTTCTAGAGTGGCCCTACAGCTACTCATGCATACCACCTTTCACAGATCTTCTAAGTTTGAAGATTATAACCCCAGCTCTCTAGCTATACTTTTCATAGATTGGAGTGAAATATCGATAAACTCTTCAAGCTTCAAACTTAGCTTTTCACAGAAGAGTATACGGCTTCTATCGACTCCTCGAGCAAAATCTTTAGATTTAAACTTGCTTACAACGCTGCTAACCTTGACTTCATCTAATCTCTTATTCGGCATAACTAAAGCTACAGCTACTATAAGACCTGAGATAGCATCTGCAGCTATGAGAGCTTTACTAAGCTTATTATCTGGAGGTACACCTGTATGCTCATAGTTATGCGCTCTTATAGCTTCTAAAGCTTCTTGCGGGAGTACTCCTTCGAGTATCTTAGACGATTCTAATCCGTGCCTACTGAGGTCACCTTTAACGATAGTATAATCTATATCGTGCAGGAGACCTGTTAAACCCCATAAAGCTTCATCTTCTCCTAGATACCTGGCTAACCCCTTCATAACAGCTTCGACAGCTATCATATGCTTAACATACCTTTCATCGGATACGTAGTGTTTCATCAGGTTGACTGCTTCCCTTCTATCTATCAATTCATGATCACTCCACAGGTATCCTCCACCTAGTGGTGGGCTTAGCTTTACGTATATTTATGGAGAGTATCCCGTCGCAGTATGATGCTTTAGCATCTCCTGAAGCTATATCTGAAGGGATCTCTACTCTTCTGTAGAATCCCCTCCCTCCCCTCTCTTTCAGTATGTATCTACGCCTTTTCTCCTCACCAGGATAATCGGCTTTAACCTCTACGATCCTGCCTTCGATACGAACATCTATCCTATCTTTAGGTATACCTGGGACCTCTAGCCTAAGTATATATTCTTCATCGGTCTCCTCTATATCTGTTAAAGCTCTACGGTAACCATCCTCCGTGTATAGGAATCTATCGGCTACGCTTCTGAAGGCCTTCTCAATCTCCCTCCTAACCTCCTCGCTTATACGACCTATCTCATCGAATATAGACATAGCTAGAACGCCTCAAAATACTACAACCGTAGCTTAGCTATACATAAAGATTGATATACTAAGAGCTCTAACGAAGATTCATAGTTATTATATATCTATATATCGAGTTTTCAGTTATATAGATAATCTTATCTATTGGCTAGCTCCATAAGATCTTCTCGTGAAAACTAGAGCCTTAAAGATCGTAGCAGTAGCTATAAACGCATCTCTCTACGCAGCTCTAGGTTACTTCACTTACTTCGGTATATTCGTAGGAGGTGTCAGATTCTGGCCTGCAGTAGTAGTTCCAGGTGTATTCTCCTATATATTCGGGGGTATGATCGGAGGTTTAGGTGCCGCTATAGGAATATTCGTAAGCGACGTCATCATCCACGGGGATCCATTCCTAAGTTTAACGGTAGGAGTACCCGCTAACTTCCTAGGATTCTATGTGATCGGAAAACTTGCCTCATCGAGATCTAGGAGCGGTATACTTCTAGGCATAGTAGCATTTCCAGCAGCTCTATCCATACTGATAGTTTCGCTCTATATCTATGGGTTAACCGATAGCTTATCTTCTATCATCGGTGTAACGCTAAGTCTCTCCTGTCCGATTACATACTTCCTGGCTTCCAAACACCTTAGGGGATGGGAAAACTATATACTAGCAGCTATAGCTGGGTTAGGCGTAGGTAGCTTAATCATAGGCTTAGGAGTATGGGGATATAGCCAGCTATTCGTTATGCCTAGGATACTAGGTATAGAAGCTCCTCTACCGCTATACATGAGTATAGTGATAGCAGCTTGGACATTCCTATCCGAGATACCATTCCTCATATTCCTAGTGCCTCCTATAGTTAAAGCTGTGCGTGGAGTTTTTCCATGGCTAGGTGGGGTAGATGAAACTATACCTAGGGGTTGATATAGGTAGTAGTATAACTAAGGCGGTAGCTCTAGAGGGTAAAAATATTGTAGGATTTACTTCGATCGCTACGACGGATCCTATAGCCGCAGCTTCAGGTGCTATAGGTAAACTTCTAGCTGAGCATGGATATAAGCTTGAAGATATACTACGGATAGCAGTTACTGGTGGCGGAGCTAGGTTTCTAAAGGTTAGAGAATTATTCGGTATACCTTTAACCATGGTCGATGAGGTCGAAGCTATAGGTCTTGGAGGTATAGCGCTTACAGGTAAGAGAAGGGCTCTAGTCGTTAGCATGGGTACCGGCACTGCTATGGTGGTCGTAGAGGGTTACGGCGGAAGTATAAAACATATAGGGGGTACAGGTGTAGGTGGAGGCACCCTTCTAGGTCTAGGCCGTCTACTCTTGAATAAGCATAGCGTAGAAGCTCTAGAGAACCTAGCCGAGAAAGGCGATCCGAGAAGGGTGGATATTACCGTCGCCGATATAGCTGGAGGACCAGTAGGTATAGTACCGGGTGAAGCTACAGCTTCAAACTTCGGTAAGGTAAGCGATGAAGCTAGAGATGAGGATATAGCCGCAGCTATATTCAATCTAGTCGGGCAGGTTGTAGGTGTCCTAGCGGTCTTCGCTTCGAAGATATATGGTATGGAGAGGGATATAGTAGCTGTAGGTAAGCTTACATCATCTAAGCTTATAGTTAAAGCTATGAAAGATGTAGCATCAATATTCGATGCAGAGATATGTTTCCCAAATAACGGAGGCTATTGTACGGCGTTAGGTGCGGCTTACAAGCTAGCGAAAGAGTTAAGTCTATAGGAGCCCCATGGCATGAGAGCCCCCATCAGAGATATCCCTTGAAAATCTAGGTTATACTCAGAGAGTTAACCGGATGACCTCTCTTATTATGCTCATCGACGAAACCCTTTTACGCTACCTTCGACGCTAAGAAAGTGGGGATTGATTTTGAGTAGCGGTGGGGAGATAATCTACGAGTGTGTGAGGTGTAGTCATAGGGTATCTTCCGAGGAGCTTAGATTATACGATGATGTAAGATGCACCAGGTGTGGGTATAAGGTTCTGAAGAAGACTAGGCCTCCCATAGTTAAGAGGGTAAAAGCTGAGTAACTTAGATACTGGTTAGGTGGCCTAGATTGCTTTGTATACGTGGCTCCTCCCCTTTATAGTAATTCAGCCTGAATCAAACCCCTATACATTAGGTGATGAGCTTCGTTCAGATACCGCTTCATCGATGGAGGCTGAGGTTGCTATATGTCTTTCGGAGCTGTAAGTATAACCGGAATCGTGCATGGTGTGGGATGTATATGCCTCTTCTAAGGATTGCTAGGTATCGTGGAGGGGTTCTTTTACTATATAGGGATGTAGGGGTTCTTCTAGATCCATCTACACATGTAGGTACCGGGGATGGCACCGATTATTATGTTTTCATAAGTCATGCACATATAGATCATTCTAGAGGTTTAAGTATCGCATCTTTTAGGAGGTATGCTACGTATCAGACTATCGCTCTATGTAGAAGTAGGGGTCAGAATATAGACGGTGTATATGGTGTAAGGTATGGCGATATCTTTTCCCTGCCATACGGGGTATCCGTCGAGGTGCTTAACGCTGGGCATATACTTGGTTCGGCTATATTTAGAGTGGAGACACCTGAAGCTGTCATACTCTATACGGGTGATTTTAACACTGTCAGAAGCTTCACGGTCGAACCTGCCGAGACAGCTAGATGCGATATAGCGATCATAGAATCGACCTATGGATCCCCGAACTTTATACTTCCACCCAGAGGTAGAGTCTATCTAGATCTCGTATCATGGATGGTTAGATGTTTAAACGATGGATATACACCGGTTATTCAGACAGATGTACTCGGGAATAGCCAAGAATTGAACACCGTGATTAATAAGCTTACGAACGTTAAAGTCTACGTACATCCACGTGTAGCTAGGTATAACCGTGTATACGAGGAGTATGGCTGCCAGCTAAAGTATAGCGTATCTGGGATCGATTTTTTAGACGGAGTATATATAGTACCTAAAGATATCTTTTTGGATAACCCTAGGTTCAAGGTGGGATTCGCATCAGGTTGGGCTCTAAGATTCTCGAACGATAGATATCCAATCCCATTCTCTGATCATGCTGATTTCAAATCTATCATAGGGTACATAGAGGAGATAAAACCTAAGAAGGTGTATACCTTCCATGGAGGTATATACGATAGGGTATTAGCTAAAGAGATTATGAGTAGGGTTAACATAGATGCATCCCCCCTACCAGATTACGATAGATAGCCATCTCACTAGATGCATGCTTCTATCCCGCATAGACAGTCAACCTACGGAAACATATATTTTTACAAACCTGTAATCTAACCTAAAGTGTATCAGGAGGTGTAGTAGAAGGTTGAAGATATATCAAGAAGTTATAACCTTCAAGACTAAGGGCGAGGGTGATTTCGTAGATATAACCAGTATGGTAGAATCTGTTATAGCACGTTCAGAGATAAGGAATGGATTGATAAACGTATTCGCACCGCATGCTACTGGAGTTATCGGAGTGACAGAATACGACCCGAGCCTCCTAAAGGATATATGGGATACACTGAATACCCTAATACCAAGGAATAGAAGCTATAGACATCCAGAGAATGCGCATTCGCATATAAGATCCTTATTACTCTCACCATCGAAAACCTTTCCGTTGATCGATGGAAAGATAGCGTTAGGTACATGGCAATCTGTATTTTTTATAGAAGTCGATACCACGCCTAGAACTAGAAGGATAATTGTACAGGTAATCGGAGAATAATATACGATGAAAGCTAGAAGACGACAATTTTATAAGCGAGATTAAACCCACCTAAAGCCTTAGGGCCCGGGTAGCTCAGCCTGGGAGAGCGCCCGGCTGAAGACCGGGTTGTCGCTGGTTCAAATCCGGCCCCGGGCACCAGTTCTTCTAATCCTGTTGTACTACACCCGCCTCTTACCTGAAAATAGTCAAAGTTTAACATAATTTACTATAACGTTAAAAGATCGAAGCGTAGATTCTCGAATATATGTCTTGGACGGATAATCTTTCCTCTAATAGGATCATAAAAGTTGTAAGCGATTTATCTAAACATTGAATATATAAACGTTGTATTATTCAATTATTTCTGTAAATGATGAATATAAGATACATATAGCATTAATTATAGAAAATACTAAAGAAACCATAAAGTTATGAAAAAATGTAACTTTTCGTAAACTATGTTTGGGTTAAGATTATCGTTAAACCGAAAATAATCAAGTTCTAGAGTTAGCATCTCTCTGCTAAAGTAGACTAAAAAGCTATCCTGGTTTTAATTTAAGCTCCATCGCTAGAGATCGTAGTATTCGTTAATAGGCTTTTGATAGGCTTCAATCCTACCCTCTAGAACGTCCCTGTAATTTACCGGCTGACCTAAGTAGGCAGATTCATATATTGCTTCACATATGGCTTTAGCTTTAAGCCCTTCCTCACCGTCGATTTCAGGTTTCCTTCTTTTTTCGATGGCATCTAGGAAATCATAGCATTCTATGAATACTCCGTTCGTAATATTGTATGGGAAAAGCCTACTCTTCTCTTCATCGTCTAAAGAGTTTAAATACTTTCTCTCAAGTATTCTCATAGGGTATATGATTTTCTCAGGTCCCTCTTGGATTATGATCTCGGCGTTGTCGAAGGGCCCGTGAAATACGTCGCCATGATCCAGTAGACATCCTCTACTACCATAGTGTACAACGTTTGTGTAACTGTATCCTGGAGCTGCTATAGTCCAACTCCAAGTACATATTAAGCCGCTTTTGAATGTTATCGTAGCTATCCAAGTATCCTCTCGTTCATCGTAAACTATTCTATCTCCCTTCTTATGCGGCCATTTCTCAAATTGTGTAACTTTAGCGTATACTACTTCAGGGTCTCCGTACAGATATCTCAACATATCGGCGAAATGCGCTCCGCTATCCATGACCATTCCTCCGCCGCCTAGCATTTTCTCGATCCTCCAATGCCAAGTCCTCTCTTCTGTAGGATCCTGCCAGCTGGTATGCTGAGCGAAGAATAGCCTAGGCTCACCTAGCATTTTCAGCTTGTTTATAATCCAGTATGCTGTTCTTTGACTTAATCCTCGTCTAATATTTTCAGCTACTGCGATAATCCTATTGTTCTTCTTAGCAGTATCAATCATAGCTTTACTAGCCTTCACAGTTATTCCGAATGGTTTCTCAACCATAACATCAGCTCCTGCGTTCAAACATGCTATGGCGGCTCTATGGTGCTCTGAATGGGGTGTACAAATATCTACAGCATCTAATGTCTCCTTGGAAAGCATATCCTCTAAGCTACCATATACTCTGGGCTTAAAATCTTGGCTTTGAGCCGCGATGTTAGCAAACCTCTCAGCAGAAGCCAGCATAGAGTCACACATAGCTGTAAACTCGAGTTTTTCAGGTTCTCTCTGCTTAATGGCGATATAAGCTCTCAGATGGGCTTCAGCCATACTTCCGCATCCAACGATAGCAAGCCTCAAAACCATAGCGACACCAACAAATTTTCCATGTAGCTAGTTATTTAAATATAACGTAAAATCCAGTTTAAGCATGGAAAACCACAGTCCCATTTGGGAATAAACGCTCAACGCTCATAGTATACGACTCTAATGTAGCTAGTTAACCGATTGTAAAGGAGAGTCTATATGCAACTGTATTTCCTGATATAATCGACCCATCTCCCTATGAATAACCATGCTCCATCTCTATAAACGTATATAAGCCCTGCTACCTTGTACATCTTTAGTCTTAATACCTAGGATATAATTGCAATCGCAATGCTTTATACTACCTATACTCCTCACGAATGTCGAGAAGTAACAGCTTGAAGCTGCGAACAATGATACAGTAGTTGTAAGCATACGATCTATATAGCTCTGCGTCTGATTGTACGCGATATATCCCATACACGTCCACCTATAGATGTACTAGTAGGCAGCGTTTAAGCTGAAATCTACACGAACTTATCGCCACCTCCTCGCATTCAACTTTCCCTTTCATAACGATTTATACGGCGGTATCCCTCCCCTCCTCGTTACCCCTACATAGATATATGGATGATTATGACCATGAGGCGTTAAGACTAGCGGTAGCGGTCTATCGACTCCTAGATTTAAAAAGCAGAAGGATAGGGGGGTGAAGAAGGTTTGACTCGTACGCTACTTCCCACGTACATAACTATCTAATTCTACGGAGTCGAATCTAATAGTCTTTCGGTGTGTATCCTCTAAGATCCTCCATGGATTACTCAAACCTAGAGCACCTCTGAACATATCTTTCCACCCTCGAACTCCTCCCTCATTTTTGCACGGGACTCAAATCTACGACGTATAGATCTATAGGGTTCATTTAAATTATTCCTATAATTGAATGCAGGTTTTCGATCAATCCAATCCTAATATAGGCTATTAGGGCAATAGACATATATAGTTACCGTCGCCATCCTAGCTTCTAGGGGGTGTTGTTATACTTGAAGCTAGGCTTCCTAGCTGGAGGGCAGCTTGGAGGATTGGAGGATACCCTTAGATGGGCTGGTAGGAA
Source organism: Candidatus Bathyarchaeota archaeon (assembly GCA_025058595.1). Classification (GTDB taxonomy): domain Archaea; phylum Thermoproteota; class CALKCG01; order B24; family DRYS01; genus DRYS01. The sequence continues at coordinate 3,065 of JANXEK010000019.1, read as the reverse complement.
TAGCTTCGAAGCGGTCGAGGTTTTAGCTGGACCCGGAAGTGTATTATTAGATCCTGCTAGGATCTTATCCGAGGGGGCTGGTAACGTTAAAAGGCTGATGGATGAAACTGGCGTTATTATATCCTCGCTTGCATGGTATGCGAACAATATAGATTTAGATGTAGAGAAACGTAGAAGAAATAATGAGCATCTTATGAGGATGATAGAAACTGCAAACCTACTAGATATACCCGTCGTATCCACATGGGTTGGACGTATACCAGGCTCCGTAGAGGATAATATCAAGGTTTTCTCGGAAGTTTTCTCTAAGCTTACGGATTACGCTGAGAAGCATGATGTCAGGATAGCTATAGAGAACTGTATGGCGAACATAGCCTATAGACCAGATATATGGAAGGCTATGTTCGAAGCAGTAGACTCCAAGTATATAGGCTTAGAGTATGACCCCTCCCATCTAGTATTCCAGTTCATAGACTATGTAGATGCCGTTAGAAGCTTCGGTTCAAGGATATACCACACCCACTGCAAGGATACAGAGATACTATGGGATAGATTATCCTACGTAGGATATACAGGAGATAGATGGTGGAGGTTTAGGATACCAGGCTTAGGCGATATAGATTGGAGGAGTCTCCTAACAGCTTTAATGGAGGTAGGGTACGACTATGTACTATGCGTAGAGCATGAGGATCCGTTCTATAGATATGAACTGAGTAAGAGAGAGGGGTTCGAGAAAGGCTTGAAAATTGCTTGGAAGAATCTCTCGATATATCTACCGTGAAATCTATTCAAGCTTCAACCTACTGGGTATAGGGATACCTACATCCGTATAAGCCATATCCTCAAACTTCGTAGCCCATACGCCATACTTAGCTGGTACCAAGCATTCCTCCCTACCAAGTATCGCTCTAACGAAATTTACATCAGGGTTTGAAGCTATCCTAGGGAGCTTACCTCTATCGATTATAGTTATATCGCCGCTTCTATCCTGTATATAGACTCTACCGCCTAGTACAAAGACAGCTCCTCTAGAGCACCATAGCCGAAACTCCTCATCTACAGAGGCTGTCATACCTGGAGCTGCTCCAGATATAGCTATAGATGCTAGCACTCCTCCAGATAGTTCTGCCGCTATCGCTATGTATAGATCGACATCGCTCCCACATCTATCCATCAAAGCTTTAACTCTGATGGGCTCCCTTTCGGTAACCCATAGGATTAGATCTATGAGATGTGTCCCGGAAGCTTTAAGCTGGCCGCCACCAGATAGCTTAGGGTCTAGATACCATCTACCCGCGGCTATGAGATTCTGGTATAGCGTAGCTACTATGAAATGTGGATCGCCAAGCTTTCCGCTTAGAACTGTATTCCTAACATATGTATAAGCTGGATCGAAATGTCTCTGATAACCTATAGCGAGTATGAGTCCCCTCTTAGAGGCTTCAGAAGCCATCTCCTCAGCTTCCCTAAGCGATACAGCCATAGGCTTCTCTACAAGCACATGGAGATCTCTCCTCAAGGATTCCATAACATGTTCGTAGTGTAGGGTGTGAGGCGTACATACTACAACGGCATCTAACTCTACGGAGTCGAGCATCTCACGGTAATCTGTGTATACATACTCTTTAGGTATTGGATCCGGCGTTATACTGCGAAACCTATTCGCATAGATTCTAAGTCTTTCAGCGTTCTCCGGTATCACATCGCATAAAGCTACTATACAGGCTTCCCCTTCATCTAGCATGCTAAACCTCCTAATATGCTCGTAGCTTATAGAACCGCATCCGATGAAGCCTATCTTAAGCATGAAGAACACCTAAAATGTAGATTCTGAAGACATAATTTAAATCTTCCCATATAACTATATATGCTCTAAACATTTAAAGCAAAATTTATTTATAGGTTTCTACGAGGTTAAATGGGGATCTGCCATGAGTAAGGATAGAGAATGGTTAATAGGCTTAACGCTTACATGTGTAGGCGTAATTCTCCTACTATTCGTATTTTATCTTGGATACAGGGAGTTCGTTAAATACTCATATATACCTACGCAGCCTACTGATTTCACGCATATATTATCTATGTTATTCTACGTATCGATGGAGGTTATACTGCTTGCGGTTATGTGTTGGGTGGCATCTATAATACTAGCTAGAGGCTTAGATTTCTTTAGGATCGGCAGATCTACTAGGAGGGAGATTAAAGAAGGTGAACCCGTTCAGAATAGCTGAATTAGCGGTAATCCTAGCAGTCTCCACCCTTATCATAAGTATAACATATTCATCGTACATCCTTCTAAACTCGCTCGCTAGTTTAACATCGATCAAACCTGCCATGCGCAATGGGTATATATTGTTGGAAGGCTTCAATCTAAGGAATAATGGGCTATACAGTGTCTCCATAGCTATATCCGTAGATATCCTACAAGACGGTATAGAGCTAGCTAGGTATAACGGCGGCGTAAGATTGAAGCCAGGCGAGAGTATAAAGAACCTGACTCTAAAACTAGAGGGTGATATCCATATACCTTCGTCGATCATCGATGGATTCATAGGATCCAAAAGGGTTACGGCTAAAACCATGATTAAGATATTCATAGAGCCCCTAATATCCGTTAAGTTAGAGATTAACGAAACATTAGAGGGATTAATCCTATGAATATAAAGCTTCTATCGAGAGTGGCTAAAGCATCGCTTTACTCGATGGCATTCATAGCCGTCGTCATGATACCAGATATGGTTTTAGATAGGTTTATTCCTAGGGAACTGCATGGATTAATCCCAGATTATGCCGGATATGGGGGATTCTTAGCGTTAATAATCGTTGCGGCGGCGCTTATATGGCTCAGCGTTATGCTGGAGGATCATATATTAGGGATGATACCACTCATATTATCCTATTCGATATTCGTGTATCTACTTTCGTCAACTACACATAACGGATTATATATTACACATTATGGAAACCTTTCGATAGAAATAAATTTTAAGCAGCTTATCGTTGTGATAACTGCATCTATAATATTCACGCTATCTATTAAGATATCTAAAAGATTATTCAAGCTC
>JANXEK010000018.1 GCA_025058595.1 Candidatus Bathyarchaeota archaeon | reverse complement strand
CGATTACGAAGTCTTCAAAGTAATCGTAGAAACCGCATGTACGACAAAATATACCTTTAAACAATACTTCGACATAATCTTTCCCAATAGATTTTATCTTTGCGATAACTTCTGGAGATCTATATTTATTGTACTTGTCTATAACGTGATAGAAGATTTCTCTAGACAAGATTTATCCCTCTATATAGTTAAAATAATAAATAAGGGGATATTACACTTCTTCGAGTATGCTTGTAAAGAAGTCATGATGACTTTCTTCATCTTTCAGTATATCTCTGAATAATTCGCTTGTTGCTATATCACCCTCCTCTTCGGCTTTCTTTACTATCCTCTTATACAGGCTTATAGTGTTCTCCTCGGCTTCTCTATCGAAGTTGATCATTTCTCTGAGGGTGGCACCGATCGAAATAGGAGCAGGTGTAACCGTAGGTGTACCACCAAGATATACTAGTCTTTCGGCGATAGCTTCAGCATGCTTCATCTCCTCGATAGCTATCTTTTCAAGCTCAGCCTGTACCGCGAATGCTTTAACACCCCTCCACATTATATGCTGCCACATATACTGTATTGAGGCCTGTAACTCTCCGGCTATAGCTTGGTTAAGTAGGTTCAATAATTCTTTCGAAACCATCTCAGATTATACCTCGGATGAGAGCTATTTAAGTCTTTAGCTTCACCAAATAGTTAAAATACGTACTACTTAAATATATAGCTCTATATTTAGATTACTACTTATAGTAATCTAAATATTGAAATATGTAATAAACGATAAATTAATAAACTGATATTATAAAATTTTAATAATTTACATCAATAGTACATCTTATTTTAGATTAAAGCAAGATTTGTTACAATAATTGAAATTAGCTTTCAATAAGTTTAAGCTTTCTAAAAACGACTAAGACGAGTTTTTCGATCTTTCCCCTCCACAGTAGAGTGATAATTATCAGTATGATTGTCCCTACGAAGGAGATTATAGAGCCCCATATTCCCATGTGCTCTTCTAATAGCCATATAATCTTTTCACCTAGAATACCGGCGGTTATGCAGGTTGTAAGTTTTCCCAGTAGGAAGCCTAAGGTGGATTTCACTATGTTGAAACCTACGATAGCTAGTGGTATGGCAGCCCAATCATCTGGAAGCGGTGTTACCGCTGCTAAGAAGGATGCTAGGAAGCCGAATCTGTTCAGAAGGATGCTATCTTCGAATGTTTTCACTTTAATTTTTCTAGCAGTATAGTATGCTATAACGTAGTGTACGATCTTAGAGGCGGTAGCGCCTAAAGCGACTAATATACCCACAATTATAGGGTTCAACGTAGATGCTACTTGTATCACGAGTAGAACTAGCAGGGGATTAGTCGGATTGGTGAAAGGAGCCAGATTTAAGAGGAATGCTACGATGAAAACTCCTAAGTAACCTAGCTCTACGAACCCCTCTATGCTTAGAGACACAAAAAGATTGAGGATACCATTTACCACGTATAAAGTTTATGTCGATGTAACCGTGACATGGATATAGGGATTGCTCCATGGCTAAACATCTACATAGGAAGGGAGAGGTAACTCTAGAAGCTATCCTATCTGAATTGTATCGTAGAGAGGATGCACATAAAGTAGGAGCTATAGCTGTATTCATAGGGATTGTACGTGGGATAAGCTCGAGAGGCGAGGTGGAGAAGCTTGAGATAGAAGCCTATGAGGAGATGGCTGAAGATAGATTGGAGAGGATTTGTAAGGAGTTAGAGGAGAGGGATGGTATAGTAGCTGTAGAGATCCATCATTTTACAGGAGAGTTTAAGGTAGGTGAGGTATTGGTGTATGTAATCGTAGCTGGAAGCCATCGTAAGGAGGTATTCGAGACTCTGGTAGAAGCTGTAGAACGGTATAAGAGGGAGACTCCATTATTTAAGAAGGAGATACTCAGAAGCGGAGATTCATACTGGGTTGAAGAGCATATAATCTAGCCCTCGATCTCCCTGATAATTCTTCTCAGATCTTTCCTAGATAGTATCTTGGATGAGAGTTGCTCGATCTCATCGTTCAAAACGTAGTTTATCACAGTTTTTATATGATCTAGTAGATCCGTAGCTACTATGTATGGCTTAGATTCTACGGCGAGATCCCCGGCGGCTCCGTTGAGGAAGGCTGACGCTAAACTTGCATCGAACGGTGGGGAGCCCTGAGCTAGGAAACCTGCTATCAACCCTGTCAGGACATCTCCTGTACCCCCTACCGTCATAGCAGGGTTTCCTGTGAAATTATACTTTACACGTTTTCCATCAGATACTATATCGATCGGGCCTTTAAGTAGGATCACCGCTTCAAATCTTTCAGCCCATTCATTTACGATCCTACCTTTATCCCTTAGCTTATCCGGAAGAGTTACTCCTGTGAGGATGCGAAACTCACCTTCATGAGGGGTTAGAACGGCTAATCCTTTAAGCTTAGAGTCTCTAGGTAAAACCTTCAAGGCATCGGCATCTATCACTATAGGTTTTCCAGTTTCTATCACTTCATATACGATGAGGGGGACAGCTGCTATGGTTTCCTCACTAAGACCTAACCCTGGGCCTATAGCTATAGAATCGCATCGATTTATCCACTCCCTAAGGGGTGCGAGGTGGCTTTCCTTCAAGTGGCTTCCAGGAAGTTTAGCCACTATAAGGTTTGGTGTATAGGAGGATATTACTAAACCTGTAACTTCGGGAGCTGCTACCACGACGAGATCCACCCCTACTGTAAAGGCGGCTAAAGCCGTTAGAGTAGGTGCACCTGTGAATACTTCGCTTCCACCTATAACGAGTACTCTACCATAATCGCCCTTATGAGATTTCACCCTCCTAGGCTTAATAGTAACTTTAAGATCGCCTGGTCCAGTATACAACTCGGTTTCATAGGGTATCCCTACGTCTACGACCGCTATTTCACCCGCGTAATCTGGTCTAAGCTCTAATCCTGGCTTAACACCATGGATTGTGAGGGTAGTATCAGCTTGAACGGCGCAGCCTAGTATTTCGCCTGTATCAGAATCGAGGCCAGATGGTACATCTATGGATAGCTTGAACCCCTTCATATCGTTAAGCATCTTTATGGCCTCGGATATCGGGGGTTTAACTTCGCCTTTAACGCCTACCCCTAGTAATGCATCGATGTAGATTTCAGCTTCTATCCTAGGTATGGATAAGCTATCTGAAGCTAGATACACGTCTACCGTAGTTAAACGTGATACGAGAAGCCAGTTTTCTCGAGTACTTCTATGGGAGATTCTATCTGGATGACCCACTAATACCACTTTAACATCGAATCCACGAGAAGCTAGATACCTCGCCGCTACTAGACCGTCACCACCGTTTCCGCCTAAACCACAGTATACGGCAGCCCTGCAAGGTTTAAACCTACCTGATACATAATCCGCTATAGCTCTGCCAGCCGACTCCATCATCTGAAGCTCAGATAGACCTAAGAATCTAGCGTTAACCTCTATACGTCGTATATCGTCGGAGTAAAATTTCCTAGACATAGCTATGCAGACCGGTAACATTCACGGTTTAACTATAACCTTCACAGGATTACCCTTCCTCTCTACTATTGTATCAAAAGCTTCTCTTATCCTGTCTAACGGAAACGTATGGGTTATGAGGGGTTTAAGTTTAATCCGACCAGATGAAGCAAGCCTAATCGCTTGTTCATAAACGTTTGCATACCGGAAGACTCCACGTATATCTATCTCTTTATCGATTATTAAAGCCGGGTCAAATGTTACGTTCTCCTCGAACATACCTACCTGAACTAAAACCCCTCCACGTCTAACGATCTTTAGAGCATCGTTGAAGGCTTTAGGATTACCCGATACTTCGAATACTACATCAACCCCCATACCGTTAGTTAACCTATCTATGTAATCGACTACATTAATCCTTACAGGATTTAGAGTATATGTTGCCCCAAGCTTCTCAGCAAGCTCAACCCTATATTCGACTGGATCTATAGCTATTATCGATGATGCACCTGAAGCTAAAGCTGCTTGAAGCGTTAGAAGACCGACAGGCCCGCAGCCGAATACGGCTACGATAGATCCACTATCCATACCGCTACGCTTAACAGCTTGCATACCTACGGCTAGAGGCTCTATAAGAGCAGCTTCTTCGAAGCTCATGTCTCCAGTTATCCTGTATACGAACGATGCTTTAGCCGGCGAATATTCCCTGAATGCGCCATGTATCGGAGGTGCACCGTAGAATACGACATCTGGACATAGATTGTAGCGGCCTATCTTGCAATAGTAGCATCTACCACATGGAAAGCCAGGCTCTATCGCAACTTTATCACCAACTCTAACGTTATCGACACCATCACCGACTTCCACTATTTCACCGGAACACTCATGTCCGAGTATAAACGGTTCCTTGACTATAAACCCACTACACCTACCGGTGGTATAGAAGTGTACATCGGATCCGCATACGCCTACCGCTCTCATCCTAACTAAAACCTCCCCATACCCTACCTCAGGTTTGGGTATTTCTTCGACTCTAAGATCGTATGGAGCGTAGAGAACCGCGGCTTTCAACCTAATACACCGATAGAATTCCGATGGGCTGGAAGCTATTAACTTTAATTCTTCACGGTATTATCTCGATACTATTATTGAACAGCGGGTAGAGAATGCTATTCAGCGATATACCATAACTCTTTAAAGTATCTCTAACTATATGCAGACGATTTCTTAGAAGCGATATCATAGATAACGTCATATCGCATACTTTGCGGAATCCATCCATACCCCATAACTTCTCCATGTAGGCATATAAACATCTACCTCCACATACCTTGAATTCTATGCATGAAATGCAAGGTTTACCTATCCTCGGAGCTGCTTTCAACGTATCGAGTCTATCTGAATGTATATCACCTAATCTACCCCAATCTACATCCACAGCTATAGGGCAAGCTAATATCGATCCATCCGTAGATATAGCATAGGCTTCTACACCAGCTTCGCATGGAGGGTATAGACCTCCTTCAAGGATACGTTTTAAACATCCCTGGAAGGGGGCTATCCCGAGAATCTTCCCCTCCATCTTCACCTTGTATATCCATAGATCTAGCAGATTCCTTAAACCGTGTAGGTAAGTTTCACACCATCTATCGAAGCTAGACCAGGGAGGGGCCCAGACTACGTTAAGCTGCCAATGTATATGATCGAATAAGCCTAACTCTAGAAGGTGGAGTACATCTCTGTATATATCCGTATCCTCGGTTACCGTCATACGCGCCACAAGATCTCCATCGAAGCCTAGAAGCCTAAGCTTACGAGCAGATCTAACTACCGCGCTATACACGCCGGATCCTCTGTGTTTATCCGTCGCATACTCCACGCCATCTATAGATATCAGAACCGTATCGATCCTACGCCAGTATACCGGTTCTAGTCTATCTACGAGTAAACCGTTGGTTTGAATAATGTATCTTTCAGCGTCGAAGCTATCCATGAATTTAGAGATGAATCTAGCGTTCAGTAGAGGCTCTCCACCATAGAATACGATAGATACAGATCCAGCATCTTCCATAAATTTAATGAGGGAACCGATATCATACGTAGGCTTGGCAGGGACAAGCTTCTCCGGGAAGCTTCCACCGCAATAATCGCATCTAAGATTACATAAACCGGTAGTAAATATGAAGAAGAGCATAGCTAGATTCGTAGATGCGAACGAACGATATAAATATATTTTTATCTTTCTGTTTAGCGATGAGTTAACGTTGCCGAGAGATGTATAGGGATATATTGTCGTTGGTAGGAGGGACACCGATAGTAGAGCTGAAGAATCTTAGAAAGCCGGGAATGGCTAGGATACTCGTCAAGTTAGAGTATATGAATCCTACTGGTAGCCATAAAGATCGAATAGCTACCTATATGATCGGAGAGGCGGAGAAGCAGGGTATACTTAAACCGGGTGGGGTGGTCGTAGAGGCATCGAGTGGAAACACGGCTTTATCTGTAGCATGGGTTGCAGCTCAGTTGGGGTATAAAGCGATACTCGTCGTCGAGGAGGGGGCTTCACCTGTAAAGATAGGTTTGATTAAAGCTTTAGGCGCAAAAGTGGTAGAGGTATCTGGAGGATATGAAGAAGCTCTGAAAACTGCAGAGGAGATCGCATATAAGGAGGGGGGAGTATTTCTTAACCAGTATGATAATGAAGCGAACGTTAAAGCTCACTACGAGACGACCGCGAGGGAGATATATACGCAGACTGGAGGCATCCTCGATGCCTTCGTTATGGGTATAGGTACATGCGGAACTATAGCGGGTGTAGCTATGTATCTCAAAGAGAAGGCTGAGAACGTTAAGATTATAGGGGTGGTGCCTAGAGGGGCGGCTATCCCTAGAGGTTTAGGTGCAGTAGGTGAGAGGATAGAGGGGCTTTCACATGATGGTATACCGAACATATACAGAAGGTATCGTGAGTTGATCGATAGGTTGGAAGAGGTTGGATTCAGAGAGGCGTTGGATTACATGAGAGATGCTATAAAGTTTGAGGGGATAATGGGTGGTTTATCTACAGGAGCAAATCTATGTATAGCGCTAAGAGTAGCGGAGGAGCTGGGAAGAGGCGTAGTTGTGACTCTAGCGCCGGATTCGGTTATGAGGTATCTACACCTAGTGTCCTAAGGACATCCTAAGTTAAGGTTTATATAAAGCTAATCGTGTTATAGCTTGGAGTATCGTGAGATTTGTCCAAGTTTATAGTGGATCTATCGGCGTTAAGGAATGGGTTTATTAAGAGGCTCGCGTTAGATGGGATACTCGATGGCGAGCTTATAATACCTGACGTAGTGCTTAGGAAGGTACGTGAGAGGTTTCTAAGCGGTGATAAATGGCTTCTACAAAGCCTCGAAGAATCCGTGAAGCTTCTTAGAGAGAGGGGTATAGCGATAAGCATATCACCAATACAGAGTGATACACCTGAAGCTATTATAGGAGAAGCTTTAAGGATGGATGCATCGATAGTTACATGCGATTTAGCGTTAGCGAGTATAGCTGAAGCGTTAAACGTGAAATGCATATATGCGCCTCCCTCCTCTAAGCTTAGACTAGAAGACTTCTTTGGAGAAAACGTTATGTCTGTGCATCTTAAGGAGGGGGTACCACCTAGGCTTAAGCGTGGTACACCTGGTAATTGGTGTTTCGAAACTCTTGATGAGATAGTTCTAGGTAGGGAGGATCTTGAGGCTTTAGTAGAGGGGTTCATGGATAAAGTGCGAAGCGGAGAAGCGTACCTGGAGGTGGATAGGGATGGATCTAAGATCTTTCAGATAGGCCCTTATAGGATAGTGGTAGCCTATCCGCCTTTTAGCGATGGCTTAGAGATAACGGCAGTCAAACCTATAGTTAAACTTACACTTAGAGAGTATAAGTTACCATCTAGACTAGTAAACAGACTTGAATCTCAGGCTGAAGGTATACTCATAGCTGGAGCACCAGGTATGGGTAAATCTACGTTCGCTCAAGCTTTAGCAGAATACTATCTAAGTTTAGGGAAGATAGTTAAGACTGTAGAATCTCCTAGAGATCTACAGCTCCCAGATGCTATAACACAGTATTCTAAGAATGTCTCAGATCCGGATGAGATATACGATGTACTCCTCCTTAGTAGACCTGACTATACTGTTTTCGACGAGATGAGAGGAACCGGAGATTTTAAGCTATACGCCGATCTAAGGTTAGCAGGCGTCGGTATGATAGGGGTCGTTCACGCGACTACCCCTATAGATGCTATCCAGAGATTCGTAGGTAGGGTTGAACTCGGCATGATACCATCTATAGTAGATACGGTTATATTCCTAGAGAATGGAGTTGTTACGAAAGTATATTCTCTCGAAACTATCGTTAAGATACCTCATGGCCTGAGAGATTCCGATCTAGCGAGACCTGTAGTTCAGGTTAAGGATTATCTTTCAGGCGAGACTGAATACGAGATATACGTCTTCGGGGAGAGGACATTCGTCGTACCTATTAAACGTAGAGAGACATCAGAGTCAGAGGCATCCTCCATCTTGGAGAATGTCCTGAATAGATACGTGGATAAATGTAGGGTTGAAGTGCGGGAGGGGGAGGCGATATTATACATCGATGAAGATGAGGTAGGTAAACTTACACGTAAATGTCTAAGGAGATTGGAGAAGGCTGGTAAGCGAGCGGGTATTACAAACTTTAGGATCGAAGCTATGAGGGATTAAGATTTCAGACATCTAAATCCTTGAACCTTATCGATCCATTCTATATTCTCGAAGCCTGCCTCACGTAGACGCTTGGCTACCCCTCCTACGAGCCTACGACCCTGAATCATACCAGGTTTACCAGTGTAATGTAGGAGTAGCCCGCCTGGTTTAAGCAATCTATAGAGCTTCTTATAAAACTCGAGGCTATATAATTCTCCGGCTAAGCTGAACCTAGGTGGGTCATGGAGTATCCTATGAAAACTGAGATCTGGTAGCATCCCTACGAGATCGTATGCATCGGAGAGTATTATATTTATGTTTGGATCATCTAAGAATCTACTCCAAGGATTGAAAGATGCTATTTTGAGAACCCACTGATCCTTCTCCACCGTATACACGATAGCACCCATACGTCTACACCATATAGCAGTGTAGCCTAGGCCTGTACCTATATCCAGAACATTCATACCTTTACGCAACATTAGATGGTATACCTTGAGTTTCGCATCATTCCACGGAGATATACCGGATACTCTATGCATATGAATACCATCTATCTCTAGAGTTGGGGCTGCATCATACTTAACGGATATAAGTTTATAAAAATGTTCACCACCCCAGAATGCTATAGGCTTAAATACGCCATTCTCTAACATGTATATAGCACGATTATCCCTAAGATTACCGATACTAGATACATCTATACACAGTTCATTCACATATAGACACTTTTCTGAAACCCTACATGCAACCCGAGATAAACCTAGATCTAACGTTATCCTATATTCTTTCAAAGCTCTCTGTAGACATTCAACGGTGAATACAGGTATTCTAAGCCATCTAAACCTATACTTGAACCTATCTAAACCATCTACAAGCAACCCTACTATTAATAACAGTAGGGAATACTACTTTATAGGAAATTCCCTTTCACGAGATATCCACCGTTAAGATCGAGCATATCTGTGGGGGGCGGCTACTGCTATTATAGCTTGAAACTATCTATTACTGATCGGGTCAACGTTTAACGCTAATTCATGAATTTCTGACCGATTCTAGCTTCGAGTAAAGTCTAGTATGAAATTTAAAGTTAATGTAAAGATTAAGTTAAACATGCATCTTGATGAACTAATTTTATGACAGTGAATATCCCTAAGACTATAAGACTGCTTACGCATAGAGTAGCTATTAAGAAACCTACTCCAACATCCTTACACATTACCATAAAGTCTGATGCTTCATCAATATCTAAACTGATCCACCAAGTTCCATGCGTATATATTGATATGACTGGATAGATTATGCATATACCGCTTAATAAGAATAGAAAAACCCTCATGATAGCCGCTTCCTCCCCTTCAAGAAGTATGAAAAGCGGGATGTACAAAATCCCGATAAACACTCCTAAAAGCTAATAATACTATATCATCAGTTACGCTGTCTACCCCAATCATAAGTTGGATTCCCGTTAACACGTAATGCTCCTTAGTATTGAATGTGCCTCCGTGAGCCCCTATAAAATGGTTCGGCTCTCTCAGCAATCACCCATGGTGGAAGAATAGAAGACGAAGCTAAAACGCCTAAAAGGCACTCCGACGATTATGCTAACTACCGAGAATTCCATAAACAAGGGGGATGAAGGCTAAAAGCTAGATGGCAAAGCTGAAAGGCAGGTAGACACGCATAGGATTGTAGTGGTCAGGAGCGGTAGGATCATGAGTTATCTGAACAGGTATCCTTTATTGTAACGAGATAGGCGCCTAACACGAGTGGAAAAGTGCTTAGATACAACGAGAAGCCTGATGGCTCGAATATTTGCATCCCGATGAAATTGATATGGATTAAGCCTATATATATCTTTTGCGATAATATTGGAATAAGCTTATACACGCATATTATAACTAGTTTTATCATTTTTTAACAAAGATAAAGAGAATATTTATACATTTAAGATAATACTAAAACATAATTTCTCAGATAATTTTCTAAAAGTTTACTTCTAAAGTTTCTTCGATTCAAAGCCGATTCTACGATAGCATAAGCCGTACTGACCTTTGCCTACTATTCGCAGAACCGATATCTAAATCGGTCATCTATGATATGCCTACATACATTATGACATATCGAAATATATCGGAGGAAATGGGGGAGGCCTGGTTAGACTCTCACCGTAGTATAGGAGAATAAAAGGGAGGGATTTTAGTTTATACCTAGGCATATTCCAAACATTTTTATTTTACCTAGAATCGTTTGCTCTAAAGTCTAGTAGGGGAGGCGATAGCTGATGTTACCTAAGAGGTTCTTCGTAACTAGCGGGAAAGCGTTAAGCTCTATATCTAAACTTAATGCTTTCGATCAAGCGCTATTGAACGCAGGTATAGCTCAATGCAACCTTGTCCCAGTCAGCTCGATCATACCTAAAGGTTCTGTGAAGATCGATTATTGCAACATAGAGACCGGGGCTATAACGTTCGTTGTTATGGCTCATATCGAGGGAGATTCTGGAGAATTATTAGGAGCAGGGGTAGCATGGGGATTCATAGAGGGGAGCGATTACGGTTTAGTAGCTGAAGCGCACGGTAATATGGATGAAGATCAGTTAAGAATCAGTCTTCAATCTAGGTTGAACGAGATGTCTAGGGTTAGAAATGCTACTTTAAGGGATGTAGGCTACAAGATAGAAGTTTTAAGAGTGCCTGAAGGATTATATGGCTCTGCGGTAGCAGCTTTAGTATTCATACCTGAATACATTTATATCTAGGTAGTTACCCTTGTAATTTATGCACATATACGTTTATATATTCTTCTCCGATTACAACCCGGTACCCTGCTGTTCTAAGAGCTTCCATCGATAATCTAAGCCATGAGCCGAAGGAGCCGGGTGAAACGTTATCCGGATCCATCGATGATAGATCTCTATAACCTAGTATACTCGCGGTTTTCATAAGGATATTCTTCGAAGCCCAGTAATCTAACGCTATAGGATCAAGGCTAGCTGCTATGATCCCAACCTTAACCGCAGAACTATATGATGTTCTAGGACCACTCCTCGGATGTGGGTTAATCCATATAGCATCGAGTATATTCAGTGTGGGAAATCTGGTTTCAGCCATAAGCGTACCCATGCCACCAGATCCGACGGATATATGCGGGTTATGCTGTGTGAGTTTATCCGATGGTATACCCATGTAATGTTTTATACATGCCGTAACCCCATAGATTGAATGGGTTTTAAGTACAGGCATATTTATTACCTTGAGTTTATCTCGACAATAACTCTTAGATTCTGGATTCCACAATCCATGCTTAAAGCTTATGTACGTACCGAATTTCGTCTTGAACTTCGGATAAGAGACTATTATACCGGTTTTAGGATCTGGGTTATCGTATACTATGTATCCATCCTCCATATCTCCTTCGCTATACTCTTGAACCTTTCTAAGTGTTATAGAGTCCCAAAGGTAGGTCGATACCTTATACCTATCAGAGAATGTATCTACAACTTTCTGTACGGATTGTGCCCTATCTTCAGCGTTATTACGATCCCAGTTTAAGCTCCCACCAGTACCATATGGTCCATACTGTGCTTGACCGTTATCTGCCACGACTATTTCGCCTATGAATCCATCTGGATGACTTACTATAGCTTCTATCACAGCTTTTAGGAGATCGGTATTCGTCCCACCTCTCTCATCCCACTGAGAATTAACCTTTATTATGACGACATCATCACGAGCTATTAACCCATCCGGGCCTTTAAACTCACCTGCAGTATCTGATTTATAGAATCTAACATCGTAGGCGGACATAAGCTCTATAAGCCTACGGAACCCTTCATCATAGCCGTTAGTGCCTACAACTACGAAAATGTCAGATGACGGGCTTCTAGATGCTAACCTTCCCTCTATACTTAGCTCCACCGATACCTCACGGCTACGCTCTATGATGAACCAGACTGTAGTAAAACTTGCTAGAATTATACATGAAGCTAGAATTACAGTAGATAGTTTCCTACGCTTGAAAAATCTTCTTATAGATGATATACTCAAACTGCGACCTACACATATAAGCGGGGCTATATACAGTAGGAACCATAGTTGAACGTTCGCTAAAGCTACCCTCTGACAGGGGTAAACTATCCTTGAGGGTCTAGTACCACTTCTAAAGACAAGCCATATCAAGCTCAATAGACCTACGAAGAAGAATTTCCTTTTATCGATATGGTTTGCTACCCTATTCCTACACCTACGGTTCATACACTTTATAGAATAGCGACTGACAGCTAAATATCTTTTAACGATCGAGCTGCGCTACAAACTAAAGTTATTTATATGGATCGAGGTCACCTACAGTTTGAGGTTAGCTATGCAGAAGATTAGGGTTACCATATGGAACGAGTATATCCACGAAAAGAGTGATCCAGTGGTAGCTAGGATATATCCTGAAGGTATACATGAAGCTATAGCGGAGTATCTCAGAGGTAAAGAGGATCTAGAGATTGGTGTAGCTACTCTCGAAGAACCTGAACACGGGTTAACCGAGGATAGGCTTAAATCGACCGATGTACTAATATGGTGGGGTCATCGAGCGCATGATAGGGTTAGCGATGAGGTTGTAGATAGGGTTCACCGTAGGGTTGTATTCGAGGGGATGGGGCTTATAATCCTTCATTCAGCGCATCTATCCAAAATATTCAGACGCCTCATGGGGACTAGCTGTCGTCTGAAATGGAGGGAGGCCGGTGAACGTGAGAGAGTGTGGGTTGTAGCTCCATGGCATCCAATAGCCGATGGGTTAGGTGAATACTTCGAGATAGAACATAGCGAGATGTATGGTGAGCCTTTCGATATACCTCCCCCAGACCAGCTAGTATTCATAAGCTGGTTTAAGGGTGGTGAAGTCTTCCGAAGCGGATGCTGCTTCCATCGAGGTATGGGTAGGATATTCTACTTCAGCCCTGGGCATGAGACTTATCCGATATACTATAACCCTAGCGTCAGGAGGGTCATATACAACGCTATACTTTGGGCTAAACCAGTTAGAAGAGCTCCACCGGTATTCGGTAGAGTGGATCCCCTAGAGAAACTTTAGTCACGACAACTCGACTCTACACCCTACGAAGTTTCCGTTACCATAGAATGTCTGATTGTATATTCTCCTGTCAAACTTATACTTAGGTTTAGCATAATCCTTCTGGGTGTAGATGGTTAGATACCTTTCATCCCATACGATCACCTCTTCCCTAGCGTCGCTGCAGATATCGCATACAAAGACCTTGGGACCCCATATACTACCTATATGAGGATCTGGGAATTCGATAACCATATTGCCGTAGCAGTCGTATAGACCTCTAGGTGAAGCTAGAAGCTCGGATCCATCTCCAACCCAACTTACAGGCATCCAGCCGTATACTCCGCCGAATATAGCGTAGATTATATCTCCATCCAGATTAAAGATGAACTGGTTTAAACCACCCCAGAAAGTATGCCCACATATGAGTCTCTCCCCTCCGACACCTATGTATCCTAGCGAGAGTGTTTGAGCATGGCCTAGATAGTACTCCTTGATCATCTCACCAGTCTCGGCGTCTAGGAAGTAGAAGCCTCCATTCTGGTACGCTACAGCTAGCATAAGTCTATCCTTATATCTATACACTACGGCACTATCGCAGTGATCGTATATGTCTATACGCCATATAGGTGAGCCGTCGTGGTCGAGGAGGGCGTCTCCTACGAATACCTCCATCCTCTTATCGCCGTCGATATCGTAAACTAGGGGCGAATGTATGAGTTTACCGCTATAATGCCATAGCATCTCCAGCTTATCGTTATAAGCCCATACATTATTATATCGATCTTTAAGGAGAAGATCTTTATCCCTATCCAAACCTCTTAGATTGCATATGACTATGCAATCACCGTTAATCCTTCCGAATAACGTTTCAGGCCCTTCGACGTATCCACCGCCAGCATGGGATTCAGGTGTATCTGCTGTACGTACAACTTTTCCAGTCGATCCATCTAGAATCATCATCTTAAAATCCATGCAGCATATAACTTCACATCTACCATCTCCATCTATATCATATACGGAGACCGGTAGATCAGATGTAACCTCGAAGTTATCGATAGAGGGGGAGCCTATCTGCCATAGGATCCTACCTTCCAGATCCACAGCTGTAAGGCATGTTATATGCTTGTATACATCGCCTGGACCTATCTTCTCATTCTGAGCGAATACAAATTCGATCCTACCATCACCGTTAAGATCACCAATCCTAAGGAGCTTAGCAGCATAATCTCCGAGGGGGAGCCTCCTATACACTGCAGCTCTAGGCGCATCTACGGTTGATATAGGCTGACTGGTAGACTCTACTTCAGCTGGGATTCCACGTTTAAGCTCGATACATCTTACATAACATTCCCCCTCACCTCTACCTTCCAGGATTATCGATAGATACTTCCCACCTCTAGGTATCTGGAAAAAGCTTACCCTACGCTTCAAGCCTTTAGATCCTACGAGTCTTATGTCCCCGCACCTCCATAAACCTAGATCTGTACGTATAAACGGTTCACCTGAATCTCCGAAGGTCCACTTTTCAAAAACCACTCTAACCGGGTTCCTATTCTCATCTAGAACTTCAACCCTAGTTGATAGGAAATCTAGCTCTCCTGTCCTACTGCAAAACCTAGTCTTCTCCAGTCTACAAGAGGATTCAACCTCAAATGTGAAGCACTCCCCTTCAGAAACTCTAAGTAGAGGCTTATACTCAAGTCTCCATCCACCTTCACGGCAAACAATTCTTACACCCCCGCTTGGATCTGGTATGAATATACTACCACCAATCTTATCGGAGCTTGCAAACCAGTTTAGGAAGCCTCTACTGAAATCAAGATTCTTAAGATCAGTGATGGAATCTACTATAGGTCTGAATGGGATGCTCATAGCGATCCACGATATGATATGGAAGAATTAGAAGAATTTAAGGATAACCATTAGGACGTATACATCCATCGATTTTAGAGGTATGCCACTCTCCCATAATTCTAGGCTATGATGGATGATCCTCCTACGAGTCATGAAGCCTACATGAACAATTTCAATAGGGTTAGTAGTAAGATTATTTGTAGCTGGCATAGGAGGGGCTGATAAAGGGTTGCTAGACTTCCAAGCGGAAAGTTAAGGTGTTATAAAGAGAAGATCGAGAAGATCTTGAAGAATCCCTATGGAAAATCCAATAGACTTGATTGAAGAGTATTTCAGGGTTGAGGAGAAAGCCTTAAACGCTATCTCCTCTCAGGTCAAGTTTTCTAGGAAAGCACATCTAGAGTTTAGCAAAGAAGATAGGAAGATGCTTAGAGATGAGCTCTTAAAGGATTAGAGGTTTCAAGGTATTACATGGATTGAGCGATAAACTTGGTTATCGGTCTCGTTAAGGGTTGGATAGCATTATACAGTAGGGGGAGAGCTGAAGATAAGCCGAAGATGGCTAGAAAACCGTTTTACATCAAGAATACATTATTCAGCTTTAGGAGTGGCATCTTAAAGATAAGCATAGAGCCTAAGAAGCGTTATCTTGTTCCTCGAAGATTTACCCAGTCTGTTCGGGGGGAGCTTAGCTCCCTATCTGGATAGACTCATGCAATGTAGGAACTGCAGCTTGATGATAGAGATATGGGGAGCAGTGTCCCCCGAAAGAACTCAGCGAAACTACATCTTCACGATACTAGAGTAGCTGTTGTTATCTAGCTTCTGTAACGATTATCTTGAGAGATTCTTCCAAAACCAAAGTGTAAATCGATATTTAAGCGAAAAAGGATGGCTACTAGATGATGACGTTAAATTATCGATAAATCATGCAAATTCCATTATAGAATACATAGCTATGGCTTATATGATTTTGATTATTGATTATAACCGATCGGTACGCTATGAGCGGTATTAGGATAGGCATAATAGGAGCTGGGGGTATAGCTGGTACGCATGCAAAATTCTATAGGGAGCTCAACGTCAAGCTTACCGGTGTATGCGATATTATCGAGGAGAGAGCGCTAAGTTTCGCAGAGAAATTCGGTGTACCTAAGGAGAATGTTTTCATAAACTATAAGGATCTTATAGATTCCGTCGAACTCGATGCTGTAAGCGTATGTACACCTCACTCTGCTCATGCCGAGCCGACGATATATGCTCTAAAGCATGGGTTAGACGTCCTTGTGGAGAAGCCTATGGCTACATCTGGTGTCGAAACTCTCGAGATGCTTAAAGCAGCCGAGGAGAGTGGTAGAATACTTATGGTAGGATTCCAGACGAGGTTTGAACCAGAGATAATAGCGGCTAGGCGGTTCGTCGCAAACGGGCTACTAGGAGATTTCTACTATGGTGAAAGCGTGGTGGGAGAGGAGAGGAGGAGAGCTATACCTGGGGAGAGCTTTACTAGGAAGGATATCTCCCGTGGTGGTGTACTATTAGATCTCGGATGCTACGCTTTGGATAACGCATTCTATATACTCGGATCACCTATACCTAATAGCGTGTATGGCTATGCAGCTTCAGCTATAGGGCGACGGAGAGAGGCTGTAGTCGAGGGGGGATGGAGATGGAATCCGGAGGTGTTTGAAGTAGAGGATTTCTTTGTAGGAATTATAAGGCTTGATGGCGGAGGAATACTTCTAGTGAAGGTTGCGTGGGCTATGCATAACGATAACCTAGGTGAAACATTCTTCATGGGTAATAGGGGCGGGTTAAAGCTTAACCCGCTTAGACTGTATAGAGACGAAAACAGGTATATGACCACTTCCCAAGTTATCCTCCCTAGAAGAGGGGAGGAGGCTTGGCGAGAGAAGATCTATCGATTCGTCGAAGCTGTATCAAAAAGGCTACCATCACCTATAGATCCAGTCGGTATAGTCGTAGAGCAGTACGTTATAGATGCCTTATACGAGTCTGCCGATAAACGTAGGGAGGTTGATATTAAGATACCACCCGAAGTTTTAGAGAAGTATATCGCAAGTAAAACGAAACCATGATAAGAGCTTACCAAGCATAGCCTCTTATAGAGGAGAGTATTACTTGGAACTATATGATCGGGACCGTATAAGACGTACATAGCACTACCGTGAGATATCTAGCATGAGCTAAGCTAGCTGTAAGATGCTATGTCTAAACCTCTCCCACCATAAACGTTGGCTATAGGGCTCTCTATAGGTTACCTCGAGTATTTCGTACCATAGTAAGCCTACAACAGCACCTATAAGATCGCCCTGCTATTTGAGCTCATAGGTATCTCCGTAAGTGTCAGATCTAACTACGATTAATACATTCAGTTGACGTCGTTCAAGGATTAGCATAGATGTTTACTCCATCATTCAGAGCGAATAGCCTAGTTACGGTTGGAACAGTTAAAGCCGGGTATTTACCACCAAATACAACCTTCGAGAGACACTTCGCTAGGATATTCCGGCTCTGAATTAGAGTGGAGAATACGTCTATCGAATTATAGATAGGATGGGGCTTAGCAGAGTTAGGGTGATGATTCTAGAGGAGCCGGGAATTATGTATCAAGTTACGTATCTCACGATGAGGCTAAACTCCTCGTCGAAGTATTATAGCTATGGTTGAGGTTGATAGAAGCTGCTATAGATCCTTAATACACCCTACATCTATCGATCTAGCATGGGTTTACCAGTAGTCTTAAGCCTATGAGGACCGATAGATCAGGTATACCGGTCTTCTTGAACGCTACGTTAGCTACGAACCATACTGTGATGAGCAAGTCTATAAAGCTGGAATAGGGATAGAATACATCTACTGCTGCAAATATACACTTTCATGTTACCATAACGATTTCTGCACAGGATAAATGTTACATGAATCTTAGTGTAAAGAATGAGCTATTTTAGCTTATGAGATACAAGCTAGATTTCAACAGTAAATAGAATTTAAAAGCTAGGGTTTATGGATAAACTCGAAAAGATAGAGGTAATCTACGGTTTCAGTATAATCTTTATAGCTTCATATTCATCTTTATGGATAGCTACATGGAATGCCTCCTCTACTTCATCCAATTTGAATATATGTGTTATGAAGGGTTTGACTCGAACCCTACCGGATGAAAGTAGATCGACCGCTACGGTGTACTCATGGTATAGATTGTTGGATGATGACGTTACAACCCTCTCCCCGCTGAGATATAGAAGGTTCAACTTGATATCTAGACGGCTTAACGCTACGAGGATCAGCCTACCTCTCCTAGCTAGAGATTTTAGACAGTATAAGATCGTGGATTCTGAACATACCGTATCGAAGATGACGTCCACACCTATATCTCCAGTCTCCTTCATAAGGGCATTATCGATGCTCATCCTAGAGACGTCTAAAACCGAATCTGCACCTAGATCTCTAGCTATCTCCAATGGCTTACCTCTAACATCTAAAGCTATAACCTTACATGCACCCATAGCCCTAGCTACCTGTAGGATCATAAGACCTATCGGTCCAACCCCCACGACTGCGACGGTATCACCAGGTTTAATCCCTGCTCTACCGACTGCATGCACTGCTACGGCTAAACCATCCAGCTGGGTAGCTTCTTCGAAGCTTATGCTACCAGGTATAGGGTGAGCTTTATCCCACCATAAAGGCATATACTCTGCGTATCCTCCAGGTATATAATCTCTATCCATCCATCGTCCATCATGACCTATATGGAGCATATTGCCGCAGAGGTTATGGAGGCCTCTCGAACAGTAGTAGCATCTTCCACACGATTTGAAGGCTATAACACCAACCCTAGAGCCGATCATATCTTCTAAGTCTGCTGAACCTACATCTACTATGAGCCCTGAAACTTCATGCCCGAGTATAGTATTCGAGGGGATAGACTCCGCGATGCCTAACGTATGCAGCGACCATGGATTCTCCCCCATGAAATACCTTACATCGCTACCGCATATACCGCATGCAGCTACCTTCAGAAGGATTTCGTCGAACCTAGGTTTAGGTGTAGGTATAGATCTCAGTTTTATCGTGAACGGCGCCTCTAGGATAGCCGCCTTCATGCGATCGGGAATAGTGTCTCTAGACATCGGAAGCCTCCGAGCCATCTCTATCTAACAGCAATACTTATAAATAGTTTATATCTAGATCTGATAGGCTTGATTTAGGGTGGTACAGCTTTGGAGGTTTTCAACGTAATCAAGAATCGTAGAACTATAAGGAGGTACAAGGTAGGTGTCGAAGTCGAGGAGGATAAGATTCTTAGGATAATGGAGGCTGGGAGGCTTGCACCATCGGCTGGTAATAGGCAGCCCTGGAGCTTCATAATAGTTAAGGATAGGGATGTGAAGAAGAAGCTTGTAGATGCATGTAGAGGCCAAGGCTTCGTAGCTGATGCATCGTTCGTGGTAGTAGTGCTCGGTGATCCGAACGCCTCTAGATGGTATAGGCAGGATCCGTTTATAGCTGCTAGCTTCATGACCCTCGAAGCGTATGAAGAAGGGTTAGGTGTATGTTGGATAGGCGCATTCGACGAAGATAGGGTTAAGGAGGTCTTAGGTATACCGAAGGAGCTATCCGTCGTGATATTGCTAACGGTAGGAGTACCTGATGAAACCCCGCCGCAGAGACCTAGGAAAGCTCTAGAAGAGGTGTTCTACCTAGATAGGTATGGAGTTAGGTATCCGTTTAAACGATGAATCTAATCTGCTATCCCGGTAAACAGGATAAGTTAGGTAACCTTTTTTCCCTAAACATCTCCCTCACACCATGCCTAGTGTTAATCTTTAAAAGGAGCTGAATCTACCATAATCTAGTGTATTACATTGGAGGATAGCCGTCCGAGGATATCGATAGTTGAATGTAGATATGCTCTTACCGCTAGTAGACTTCCAGATCTAGATTATACCTTAAATCCCTACGTGGGATGCGAACATGGATGCGTATACTGTTACGGTAGAGCTATGCTTAGAAGTAGGGTTGAAGCCTTATCATGGGGTAGGTTTGTTAAGGTTAAACGTAACATCCATATAGTTCTAGCGAGAGAGATCAAGTCTGATAGGTTTAGCGGGGTAGTCGGGGTTAGTACGGTTACTGATCCATACCAGCCGTTAGAGTCTAGATACATGCTAACTAGGCGGTGTATAGAAATTCTATCTGGAGCTGGGAAGCTTCATATCTCTGTGCAGACTAAATCTGATCTTATCGTTAGAGATCTAGATCTAATGAAGCCTGGCTTATTCGATGTAGGGGTAACCATAACAACCATGGATGAAGATATCGCTAAGCTTATAGAGCCTAGGGCTCCACCGCCTTCTAGGAGGGTTTCCGCTCTAGAAGCCGTCTCTAATTTAGGTGTCGAGACATGGATATTCCTAGGACCTATAATACCCTACTTGAACGATGATCCCGGTAGTATAGAGCTTGTAGTGGATAACGCTAGACGTATAGGATGCGAGATTGTATACGATAAGCTTAACTTGAGAAGATGGGTTCTAGATTCCATGAAGATAGCGTTGGGTAGCTATGAGGGTTACCCCATCGATAAGCTTCCTTCGCTAACTAGGAGGGAGAGCGTATGGTGGATGGATGTGAGGAGGCGTATAGAGAAGATGTGTAGGGAGAAAGGTGTTAGATGTAGCTCCGCATATCCCTAGCTATCCATAATATTCGGTTAAGCGGTAGGGTCGCCTTGAGAACCTGTATGACGAGTGAAAATACAGGGGGAATAAGCTATAGGATCTAACGGAAGTATAGGTTCCCATATCTATCTCTATAGGTTATACGATCTATAGGTATTCTGGGCGTAGGCCTGGGCTGTCTTCCAGGATATCCTACCGGTATTATCGCTATAGGTTTAACGTGATCCGGTAGGGAGAGTATACGTTTAACTTTATCATCGTCGAAAGCTCCTATCCAGCATGTAGCTAAACCTAGAGCGTATGCAGCTAACAGTAGATTCTCCACCGCTGCGGCTGCATCTAGTATGGCGTAGAGAGTTCTACCCCTTTCGCCGTATCTTTGAGCTGATCTCTCTAGGTTTGCGCATACGACTACGACTACCGGTGCCTCTGCTATGAAGTATTGACCCCATGAAGCTTCTGCTAGCTTAACTTTCGTATCATGATCTTCGACTACTATGAAATCTCTAGCCTGCATATTCCCGGCTGATGGGGCCCATTGAGCAGACTCCAGTATCTTGATCAGTATCTCTTTAGATATTGGATCCGGTTTGAACGCTCTGACGCTACGTCTACCGGTTATAGCTTGGAATATATCCATCGACACGAAACCTACCACCACGATATGAACATATCAAGGATACCTAGATAAATGCTTGCATCTATATAGCCCATTGATTTTCGAGCCAGTAAACTTCACCGACGTTCGGAGATGATATGGAATCTATCACCGTCGTCTCGATAGCCGATACCGCATGCTGGGTATCGGCTTTAACCGTATACTTCTCGCCTTGTTCGAGCTGAAGCTCTCTACCATCGACATCCACCTTGATCTTACCAGAAACTACGTACATAGTCTCGCTGGCTTTATGTCTATGTAACGGTATCCTATACCCCTCCTTGATCAGTACCTTCTTGTAGACGTAAGATAGTGTTGATTCGATAAGCTTCTCATAGCCCCATGGCTTATCCTCCCTGTACGCGAATTCTTTACGGATCTCTTCGAGATCTTTAACAGTATCTATAGATCTCCAGAATACATCGTACGGCTCCATATAGTATCCGAGTAAACCTGATCTAACTAGCTTAGGGAATACATCTCTTTCAAGATCGGAATGGGATCCAGGTTTACCGATGAATTCTAGTAGATCGAAGCCTTCGTTAACGACGTAGAAGCCTCCGTTTATATAGTATGGTAGTTGAGGCTTCTCTACAAACCCTATAATCTTATCACCGCTGAGCTCTACTATACCGTATGGACTTCTCATAGTAACTATGAACATCACCATAGGATATCTGGATGAGGATATCATCCTCCTAATATTTAGATCAGTTACTATATCTCCGTTCGATATCAGTATGGTGCATCTAGGTTTGAACCTCTCTAGGGCGGTAGCTACAGCACCCCACGTACCTATAGGATCCTCTTCCACGGAATATTCTATACGCACATCGTTCCACCGGCTACCGTATCTATCTTCTATCTTCTCATGGAGATACCCTGTTAATAGTATGACGCGATTTATACCTGCATACTTCATATCGAGTATCTGTTTATCGAGGATTGTATACCCATTCTTTATCTCTATCAGAGGTTTAGGGGTGGAATCTGTTAATGGTCTAAGCCTCTTCCCTAATCCTCCGCATAGTATCATACCGATCGTCTCCCTGGGGTTGGCGGGCATCAAGACTCTACCCCTCTACGTGTAAACGTAACTCTAGATCGCGATAAGCGGCTGCAGACCAGAATCTACCTAGGATCCTCTCCAACCCGTTAGGCTTTCTTTCACTTAGCCATAACTCTGCGTAGATATCGGATAGACCGATGTAGTCTGAGATAGAATCTGATCCTTCGATCTTCTTCAAACCCAGTTCGATGCATCTCCTCAGAAAATCTAAATCTCTAGGTAGATTTAGATCCGATACAGCTTTAACGGTGGATCTCCAGTATTCGTATACGTTCTCTCTACCTTTAAGCTTGGATCTAGGCTGGAATAGCGTAGGCTTCACGTGTTCAGCTATCTCCATCTTACCGAGGGAACTTCTAACATCGACTATACTCTTATCTTCACCTTTTAGGGTGGACCATTTATCCTCCCATCTACCCTCACCTTCACCATACTCTACGGCTGCTAGTATGAGGGGTTCTATGAATGAGAATAAACATTCCTCCCCATCATCACCCCAAGCCGTTATGATGAAACCCTCCACATCCTCCTCCCTAGCCGCATCTAAGAAGTTTTTAAGGTTCGTTAAAGCTATATCGAAATCTGGGTAGTATCTATTCCAGTTAGCTAATCCTGGGCAGACGAACTGTGTTAACCCTCTATCTGAGAATATCCTTATCTTACGTTTAAAGTATTCCTTAGATTCTGGATGGTAATCCCAGTTAGCTATGACGACGGATTTCCATAGATCTGATTCTACTAGATCCCTCCATAGCGATGCCTCCTTCTCTCTGAGATACATCCCAGATATCATATCACCCCATAGTATCGGGATCTTACCTCTACGCTTAACTCTCTCTATAACATCCCTATAGAATTCTAGGTATAGCTTCGGCCCCTCGAATCTCCCGGTAGCATCTAGGCTTCTACCCCTACCTAGAGCCCACGTTTCATCCCCACCTACATGTATATACCTGGATTCTGTCTGATCTAGAGCATCTTCGAGTAGGGTCATAGCGAACGCTCTAGCCTCCTCACTCGAAGCATCTAGGCATCCCTCTTCGGGTCTATGCCATTCGCTAAGCCTTCTGAAACCCGGCAGCGTTAGTATATGCTCCATATGCCCTAGAATCTCTAGCGATGGGAAGATTTCTATCCCAAGCTGGGCACCATACCATTTTATCCTAGACCACTCTTCGTATGTCAGTCTACCTCTATCCACACCTATCTCAGGGTAGGATTTCCATGGGAATAGATCCTCCACGTATACAGCTAGATAGTTGTATTTTAGTAAGAATAGTAGTCTTAGTAGCTTCTCGAAATAATCGAGTCTGGGAACCCCTCCCCTAGCTATATCTAGATGGAAGCATCTAAAGCTGAAATCGAAATCCTCCTCCACGGATACTTCAGGTAGATATCCAGGTTTAAGCTTAACCAGCTGTATTATGGTCGCATAGCATATATTCCTATCGCCCCACACCTCTACACGATTCCTCCCCACGTTCAAACCTATACCTCTACCTTCAACCCCCTCCACCGGCCATCTACCCTTAGGTAGCCTGAACTCCCTAGATAGGAATTCGGGCATATTCTCGAACCCATCAAATTCAAGCCATCTACCTGTAAACCTTAGAGTACTAGGTTGAGGAACTATCTCTACCTGCATCGATGTTTTCATCGATGCATAGCCTATTTAAGGTTGACTCTACGAATATTTTATTAAAGCATCGTATAATACATAGGTGAATAAAGGTTAAAACCGTTTCAAGCCTGTTAGATTCCTTAAAACCTTCCCCCATAGCATGTATATACTCGCCGAGTAGATCTACGCTCACCCTACGATGTATTACCGGTAAGCGTACTACGCGGAACCATATCCTCTCAGCTTCAGGGCATACACCTTTCTCGCACGTAATCCTACTGCTTATATATGACGCATCGAACGGGTAGCCTTCAGCCCATACGCTCCTCTCCCCATACATAGGATTCTAATAGACTGGAAGGAATCCGCGCATATCGTATGGGTATCTGATGGGAAACCTGGCAGAGTCCTATATAGCTTCTCCATATGGACTTAGCTGGATGCATATTTCACGCATAAGCCATTCTCTAGAGTTGAATCGACCTTAGTGGATCTAATCGATGTAGAGCTAAATAGCGAATACCCGGTTATGACGGTTACGTGTTATATTGAGTGGCGTTCTATGAAGGTAGAGGGGAATGGATAATAGTCTTCAACTGGGAGGTATGAGAGATTACTGAAACTATCGCTTAAGTTTCCCGTTTTTCAAGCAATACTCTTGGATTCCACGTAGTATAGCGAAGGTTCTACCTAAGCTGTAGCTATAGTAGCCCCGTATATGATAGGAGATCTAAAAATACTGTAGGCGCCGGGGAGGGGATTTGAACCCCTGATCCCCTATGAGGGGAACCGGATCTCGAGTCCGGCGCCTTACCGGGCTAGGCTACCCCGGCTCCTCCCATCTAGCTTCTACCTGGTAATGGTTTAAGCTTTACCTATGAAGCCTTTCTATCTGCTTGTTCGACTAGTATCTCAGCTACCTCGGAGAGATGCTTCTTTTCGATTTTCATTATATCTGCTACGGCTTTCCTCTCGTAGATTCCTTCTAATCCTTCCATTAGCGTGTAGTAGAATCTCAGGGTTTCGGTTTCTAGGTATAGAGCTAGTTTTAAAGCTTCATCGAAGTTTAAGGTTTCAGGTACCTCCTTCCCGATCGCCTCTCTAACGGCTGAGAGTAGGGATTCCGATATTTCGAGTTCAGCCTTAGCTGAAGCTTCCTCCTCTGTTCTAGCTAGCATATTACGATACATATACGCATGTGTATCTTCATCGTCTGCTAGAGCTTCGAAGAGTACGCTATACCTCTCTGAGGGGCTAGACCATCCTCTGATAGACTCAGCTAATCTACGGTAGAATCTGAGAGCGCCTTCCTCCATTTTAACGGCTATACTTAAAGCCTCTCTCCTAGAGATCCTGGATGTAGGGGTGGGCATCGAATCTATCAGCCCCCAGGAATAATTCTATAGTAAGGGAGTTTAAAAGTCCTCTGAGGTAGGAATCCTGCTGTTGTAATTCTGGGATGCGAGGTAGGTAGCGATAGCCCTGTCAGGATGATAGCTTTCCACGGTTACCTTCACCCTTGATATCACGGTGTAAAGTAGACGAAGTAGGTATGGATAACGTAGAGACTAAGATAGGCTTAGATTTAACTTTCATCGCAGAGCGTAATTTGGATAGTGTCGAGGGCTTTGAACGTGAAACGGCTGGTGGAGTATATTAGGCGTTGTGCTGAGCTTGCTTCAGCTTTAGAGGTTAGCGGTTGGCCTAAGCCTGGTAACGTTCATAGGGTTAGGGATCGTAGCGGTACTCGTTTCGAGCACTTCATAGCTGGATCTATAGCTTTAGGATCTGTTATCGGCGATGCTGCTTTGAAGGGGGTTATGGCGGCTAAGGGGAGATTAGATCTGTCTAGGATAGGTGTCGGGAGACTTGTCAGAAGGGCTGTTATGGATATTATGTCTTCGCATTATGGTGGGAATACGCATCTAGGTATCTGCCTGCTATTCATACCACTATCTATAGCTTCTGCTAAAACCTACGTTGAGGGGTATGGATTTGAAGAGTATGCTTTGAGGATGAATATCGATAGCGTTATCCGTTCGACCACCCCGATCGACGCTGTTAACATCTATAAGGCTATAGCTATGGCTAACCCTCCTAGTAGGATGGGTAGGGTTAGATATGGTAGATCTCCAGATCTATACGATAGAGATGCATATGCTAAGATATTGGAGGGGAATATAACGCTCTACGATGTTATGCTTGAATCTTCATCCTACGATAGTATCGCTAGAGAGCTTGTAACAGGTATGGAGATATCCTTCGAATATGGGTTCAGATATCTCATCGAAACCTTCGAATCGAGTAAGGATATAAATACCGCTATAGTCCATACCTTCTTAAGGATTCTATCAAGGTTTCCAGATACGTTTATCGCTAGGAGTGTAGGGCTTAAGTTTGAGAGCGATGTTAGGAGGGCTGTAGAGATAGGTGTAAGGGAGACTCTATGGGTATCGATAGAAGCCGGGAGAATACTGGATCTAGGTGGTTTGAATACGGATGAAGGGCGTGACGCTCTATGGAGGTTTGACGGGAAGCTTCATAGCCTTGGTAGAGAGTATAACCCCGGTACGACCGCGGATCTAACAGCTTCATCGCTTATGATAGCTCTACTGAACGGTTTAAAATTCTAGGTGGTTATTGTCTATGAGGGCTCGTGAGGGGGATTTCCTCGAGACTATCGAGGGTTTGATATTCGATGTTAAAGGGTTGATCCATCCTCCAGATAGGATCGTAGCGTATCTAAGATATTTCGAGGATCCATCGGGGGGTAGGGTTAGATATGGTAGGAGGTATAGTAAGGTCTATTCTTTAAGCGATAGGGATTCCATCCTTAGGGTGAGGTATCCACGCTACATCTACTACGATCATGTATTTGACGACTGGATGGAGGGTGTACCTAAAAACCTCATAGCTAAGCTCTACGATCCGGTGGAGAAGGTTTCGATCCTATCGAGGAGGGATGATCTAGATATCCTAGAATCTCAAGCTCTCATGCTTATAGATACCCTCCGCGACTTTACAGGCGTCTCCGTCAGTCATATAGGTATATCTGGGTCTATACTCGTAGATCTGCATAGCCCTTATTCCGATATAGATATAGTGGTCTATGGTAAGAAGAATTGCTTCTCTATATACGATGGGTTGAAGAATCTACTACGTGAGGGAGCTATGTTTTCCCCCTATGGCTTAGATGATCTTAGGAGACTATACGAGTTTAGATCTAAGGATACGGAGATCCCTTTGGATGAATTCTGTAGGATTGAAGCTAGGAAGGTTTCTCAAGGTAAGTTTCTAGGTAGGGATTTCTTCGTAAGGTTTATACTCGATTGGGGTGAGGTTGGGGAGTCATACGGCGATAGACTGTATAAGCGTGTAGGCTATGCTAGGATAAAGGCTAGAGTGGAGGATGATAGCGAATCGATATTCACTCCGTGTAGGTATATAGTCTCAGATGTAGAGGTTCTAAGCGGTGTCAGCGATGTTAAGCCTTTGATAGAGGTTGTCTCCTTCAGAGGGAGGTTCTGCGAACAGGCTAGGAGGGGGGAGGGTATAGTAGCTGAGGGTAAGGTTGAGAAAGTTATCGATAGAAGCGGATACGAATACTACCGACTGGTCGTAGGTGGTAGGCCATCTGATTTCATCGTTAGTAGAGGGGGGTGAATACATCTAAGGCTATACACAGCTTAGATGGCGTATAGAGATTTATGGGATATTCTTTCTAGAAATTCTCATCTGGGTTTATGCGGATTGACTTCGTCTATACCCGATTCTACGGCTACGCTATATGCTTGGATGCTATTCTGGGAAGAGCGGTGTTAAACCTTTCCTTCTAGCATATTCTATAGCTTCAGCCTGCTCCTTCGGGGATAGCTTTCTGAATCTTATAGCGGAATCCAGTACTAGAGGCCATAGCTTCACATCGCATGGTAGCGAGTATGTAGCTACAGGCTCCTGAGATAATGTAAA
Organism: Candidatus Bathyarchaeota archaeon; assembly: GCA_025058595.1. Classification (GTDB taxonomy): domain Archaea; phylum Thermoproteota; class CALKCG01; order B24; family DRYS01; genus DRYS01. The sequence continues at coordinate 2,909 of JANXEK010000018.1, read as the reverse complement.
CCATACTGCTAGATCTACGTCGTGCTGATCGGCTAGGGGTTCATACCATGTCGAGAAAAGCCTCCCATCCTTCCATCTACCTCTAGCTATAGCTTTGATAGCTATGACTGCCATATCGCGTTCGATAGCCTCCCTTAGTATAGGTCTGAAATCGTTCTCAGGAGATGGGGCGACCATACTAGCTATGTTCACCGGTAGTAGTACCGAGTCGAAGTCGAATAGCTCTAAGGCTTTCAGTAGTATACGCATATCTTTATGCCCGGTTATACCTACGTATCTCGTTAACCCTGTATCCCTAGCCTCTACGAAAGCTTCTAAGGCTCCTCCAGGGTTGAAAGCTTTCTCTATATCCGCAGGTTCCCCTAGGGCGTGCATCTGGTATAGATCGAAATACTTTATCCCAAGCCTATCTAAGCTTCTATGTAGCTCCTCTAGGACTCCATCCCTCGTACGCTTCAACGTCTTCTCAGCTAGGAAAAGTTTACCCCTATATCTTTGGATCCATCCGGCTAGCCTAGATTCAGCTTCACCATAGCTTGGGGCTACATCCACTATATTTATACCATAGCTTAAAGCTAACTCTACAGCTCTATCTGCCTCCCTCTGATCCAATCTACCTACACCACATCCGCCGAGCGTTACTATGCTAGCTTCATACCCTATACGGCCTAGACGCCTTCTTTCTAGGACGGGCATAAAAACTACTAGCTTGCATCGACTATTTAAACCCGCCCCTCCGTTATCTAGGAGGTATCACGATAATTTTGAGAGTCTAGATCAACCCTCTCAGTTGCTTCGAGGAGCACCCTCCGATCTATACCTTTCATCTTAGCTATCTAATCTGATCCTGGAGCTGCTACTATCCCATCAGCTATCCGCTTATCCTAGGACTACAGGATCCCTAGGAGAGGATATACCTTGATCCGGTATCACGGGTGTATCTATCCTTCCACTGGGATGGCATCGAAGCGTTATCTCTACGACTACACTTATCTATGCTGTCTGACCGTTCAAAGCTTTCTTAGGGTATACGTTAAAGTGTATAAAGCATCGATTATATCTAGCGAGATCCACCGTGAGTTTACCATCCATAAGCTTGATAGCAGCTAGCTTACAGTGTTTGACGCTAGATTTCATCCATCGCATAACTCTAAGTTGAGGGGGTGGATCCGATTAGAAGTTATCCTATCTTTGCTAACACAATTTGAGTATCCACCCCCCATACCCTTTGTAACTACTGCGAATACCGTTGAACCGTGAGCTTTAACCTAGCTAATGGATATAGGGAATCTGAGTATGTGAAGCCGTAAGCTATCATCTCACGTATGTATCCTTCGGCAGCATCTCTGATACCGGTTGGATTAATATTCTACATTACCGTGTAGACCTTCGATTAACTTCCCTACTTTAGAGAGTATATCCATATCTGTAGCTCTATAGTTCACCCAGGATACATCGGATATAGGCTATAATGCTAGTAGGTACGGGTATATCGTGATCTAGGAGCCGTGAATAAGGGTTTTAACCTATCTATTCATCCTGCTTTAGATACTGTTAACTTTATAGCTAGGATTCTAGCATGGTTTAGGATAGATCGTCTAAACCGTTTAAACGATTAATAGAGTAAAAAGGGGGAAATATGGGGTTATGTTAAGCTCTCTTTACTACATCATAGCTAGGGTTGTCGCCAGGTGGTGTAGACCAGTTATTATCAGAGCTGGTCCTGTAGCTACGGTCAAACCTATAGCGAACGGCATAGCTACGTCTTCATATAGTTTTGTTCCTCCTATTCTCATGATAACGATCTTAGCTATGTAGGCTACGAGAGCCGGTGTTAAGACTGGTATCATCATCCAGCCCATACCCATCGTTACTCCTGCAGGGTTCAACGGGAACCATGGGAATCTAGCGTGTAGAGCATAGACAGCGCATACTATCGCCGCACCTATAGAGAATAGTATCCACTGCGATGCTCGAGGCCCTCCAGCCGAGAGGCTACCCCTCCAGTAATCTCCTACCTCTGTTATGCATGCATAAGTGGGGCCCCTCTGATAGTAGTTATGAGGTGCACCCGTATAGTTGAAGATAGATAAGTTTAACGCTCCGAAGTTATGCCATAAAGCCGTTAGATAGAACATAGATACCGGTATACACACTATCGTAGCTATTATCGTTCCTAGAAGGACATGCTTGGAGTGTAAGCCTTCGAGTGAAGCTACCTTATAGCTTTGTAGCAGTGTAGCTACAGGTGCAGCTCTAACCAGGTTGAAGTACCATGGATAATCGGCTCTAAGGACGAAATGTCTAGCCCGTAAATCTCTTATGAAGAATGGCGAGATAGGATCGGCGACAAACCAGTGTTTGAAGTTATATGTCCAGTTGTGACCCCAATAGTTATCGTTTAACGGATCAGCTATTATACCGTACTCTGCAGCAACCCTAGCCCTACATAACATCCATATCATATACATGAGATAGTTTATGAAGCCCCATACCACCGGTAGATTTCCTAAGCTTGCATACCACCATAAAGCGACGGAGATAGCCATGAATAGTATTAAAGCTGATAGCTGCCATCTATATCTTAAGGGTTCCCTAACCTCCATTTCAGGTGGAGCCTTACCTATGAGAGCTCTTATACCATTCATAAGCTCGCTTCTAAATGTTACGAGGATCGGGAAGAATATCAATGCGTAGCCAGCACCGAAGGATATGAATGCTACAGCACCCCATGAAAGGCACCATCTCTGCATATTAGGACCGGTCCAGCTACGATAGGGTGTATGGATCCAGCTATGTAGAGCTGTTACGCTACCTGCACTTTGAGGCTCCCAGTATCCTAGCCAAGACATTATAGGCCACCATACCCAGTGGAATACTATCGCCGTAACTATGTAGCTGAATAACGT